>NZ_JBSFJV010000006.1:0-168439 GCF_053598235.1 Kitasatospora sp. NPDC001159 | reverse complement strand
GTACTGCAGGGGGGACCCTGTGGGAGAGTAGGACGCCGCCGAACAATTCTTCAGAAAAGGCCCACCCGGGTTACCGGGTGGGCCTTTTCGCGTTTTCAGAGCTTCAGCTTGAATCCGACGTGCGAGGCCACGAAACCGAGTCGTTCGTAGAAGCGGTGCGCATCCGTGCGAGTCGCGTCCGAGGTGAGCTGGATGAGGTCGGCACCGAGTTCGCGGGAGCGCCCGACGGCCCACTCGATCAGCTCGGTGCCGAGTCCGCTGCCGCGTTCGTCGGCGTGGATGCGGACGGCCTCGATGATCGTGCGGGTGGAGCCCGTCCGGGAGAGGCCCGGGAGCTCCGTGAGCTGCAGGGTGCCGACGACGCGGCCGGCGCGTTCGGCCACCACCAGGTGCTGGTGCGGGTCGCCGTCGATGCGGGCGAAGGCGGTGCGGTACGGGGTGAGGTCGTCGGGGCTCTCGCGGGTGGCGCCCAGCGGGTCGTCGGCGAGCATGGCCACGACCGCCGGCAGATCGTCCTCGCCGGCCCGTCGAATCGTCAGAACAGCCGTTTCAGTCATGATCAGAGACTAGAGCGCCTGGCGTCCCACACCCGCCCTATCTACGCCCGTAGCACCCCTTCACAGCCCTTCTGAGGGGCAATGCGCGGTAATGCGGAGTCACTCCCCGGGCTTGGCGCTCGTGATGACGGCGAAGACGGCTCCGTGCGGGTCGAGCAGCTGGGCGAGCCGGCCGACGCCGTGCACGTCCGTCGCGGGGATCCGCACCTTCGCGCCGAGCGTCTCGGCGATGGCGAGGCTGGCGTCGACGTTGGGGACCTCGAAGTAGGGGAGCCAGTGCGAGCTGGTGCCGCGGGCGGTGTGTTCGGGGCCGAGCTGCATGATGCCGCCGTGGGCGTCGTCGGTGCCTCCGCCGGCCGGGGTGAGGACGGTGTAGAGCACCTCGCCGAGCGGGACGTCCTGCTCCTGCCAGCCGAAGACCGCGCGGTAGAAGGCCTTCGCCCGCTCGGCGTCGATGCTGTAGCACTCGGCCCAGCAGAGGCTGCCCTCGTCGTTGACGAGGTCCAGGCCGCGGGTGTCGTGCGGCTGCCAGACCGCGAAGTCGGCGCCGGTCGGGTCGGTGTAGCCGGCCATCCGGCCTGCCGTGAAGACGTCGAAGGGGGCGAACCGGACGCGGCCGCCGGCCTGTTCGACGAGTTCGGTGGTGCCGTCGGCGTCGAGGGTGGCGAAGTAGAGGGTCCAGCCGGGCAGGGTGTCCTCCCCGACCAGCGGGCCGAGGGCGGCGACCGTGCGGTCGTCGAGCTGGAAGAAGCCGTAGCCGCCGGCCTCGGGGCCGGCCGAGTCGAAGGACCAGCCGAACAGGGCGGTGTAGAAGTCGACGGAGGCCCGGGTGTCGGGGCTGCTCAGGTCGAGCCAGTTGGGGGAACCGGGGCGGTAGGCGGTGTTGAGCATGGCAGCACTGCTCCTCGGAAGGGGCCCGTGCGGGCGCGGGCGCGGTCGAGACCCCCTGGACCTTCCAGCCTGGCACCTCGGAGGGGGCGATGCACGGCGGGCTTCCGCCGGATTCCCGGGACTTTCCCCGGTTCCGGGGTTGTCGGCGAGGAGCGGTACGGTGCGTAACGGAAGGGTCCACCCGTACCGGTCGAAGAGGGGGCTCCGGTGGGCAAGCAGCCGCAGTCGGGGCAGCAGGCGCAGCAGGTGCCGCGCCAGTTGGCGCAGGTCGAGGGTGTGCTGGAGCGGATCACCTACTCCAATGAGGAGACCGGCTACACCGTGGCCCGGGTGGACACCGGCCGGGGCGGGAACGACCTGCTGACCGTGGTGGGCGCGCTGCTGGGGGCGCAGGTCGGGGAGTCGCTGCGGCTGCACGGGCGGTGGGGCTCGCACCCGCAGTACGGGCGGCAGTTCGTGGTGGAGAACTACACGACGGTGCTGCCGGCCACCGTGCAGGGCATCCAGCGCTACCTGGGCTCGGGGCTGATCAAGGGCATCGGGCCGCGGTTCGCCGAGCGGATCGTGGAGCGCTTCGGGGTGGACACCCTGGAGGTGATCGAGAACGAGCCGGGCCGGCTGATCGAGGTGCCGGGGCTGGGGCCGAAGCGGACCAAGAAGATCGCGGCGGCCTGGGAGGAGCAGAAGGCCATCAAGGAGGTGATGGTCTTCCTGCAGGGGGTCGGGGTGTCGACCTCGCTGGCGGTGCGGATCTACAAGCAGTACGGCGACGCCTCGATCGGGGTGGTGAAGAACGAGCCGTACAAGCTGGCGGCGGACGTCTGGGGCATCGGCTTCCTGACGGCGGACCGGATCGCCCAGGCGGTGGGCATTCCGCACGACAGCCCGGAGCGGGTGAAGGCGGGGCTGCAGTACGCGCTGTCGCAGAGCAGCGACCAGGGGCACTGCTACCTGCCGGAGGAGCGGCTGATCGCGGACGGCGTGAAACTGCTGCAGGTGGACGTGGGGCTGGTGATCGACTGCCTGGCCGAGCTGGTCGCGACCGAGGGGGTGGTGCGCGAGACGGTGCCGGGCGACGCGGGGGAGCCGATCACCGCGGTCTACCTGGTGCCGTTCCACCGGGCGGAGATCTCGCTCGCCAATCAGCTGCTGCGGCTACTGCGTTCGGAGTCGGACCGGATGCCGTGGTTCGGATGCGTCGACTGGCCGGTGGCGCTGGAGTGGCTGGCGAAGCGGACGGGGGCGGAGCTGGCGCCGGAGCAGGAGCAGTCGGTGCGGTTGGCGCTGACGCAGAAGGTCGCGGTGCTGACGGGTGGTCCGGGTTGCGGCAAGTCGTTCACGGTGAAGTCGATCGTGACGCTGGCGCTGGCCAAGCGGGCGAAGGTGGTGCTGGCGGCGCCGACCGGGCGGGCGGCGAAGCGGCTGTCGGAGCTGACCGGGGTGGAGGCCTCGACGGTGCACCGGCTGCTGGAGCTGAAGCCGGGCGGGGACGCCGCGTACGACCGGGACCGGCCGCTGGACGCCGACCTGGTGGTGGTGGACGAGGCCTCGATGCTGGACCTGATCCTGGCGAACAAGCTGGTCAAGGCGGTGCCGATGGGCGCTCACCTGCTGTTCGTGGGGGACGTGGACCAGCTGCCCTCGGTGGGCGCCGGGGAGGTGCTGCGGGACCTGCTGGCCGAGGACGGGCCGGTCCCGTCGGTGCGGCTGACCAGGATCTTCCGGCAGGCGCAGCAGTCGGGCGTGGTGACCAACGCACACCGGATCAACGAGGGGAAGCCGCCCCTGACGGAGGGTCTGACGGACTTCTTCCTGTTCGTGGAGGACGACGCGGAGCGGGCGGCCGGGCTGACGGTGGACGTGGTGGCGCGTCGGATCCCGCAGAAGTTCGGCTTCGACCCGCGCCGGGACGTCCAGGTGCTGGCACCGATGCACCGGGGCCCGGCCGGGGCGGGGAACCTGAACACGCTGCTGCAGGCGGCGGTGACGCCGGCCCGGGAGGGGCTGGCGGAGCGGCGCTTCGGCGGGCGGACGTTCCGGGTGGGGGACAAGGTCACCCAGATCCGCAACAACTACGACAAGGGGCGGAACGGCGTCTTCAACGGCACAGTGGGAGTGGTGACCGCCCTCAGCGTGGACGACCAGCGGCTGACGGTGGTTACCGACGAGGACGAGGAGGTGGTGTACGACTTCGACGAACTGGACGAACTGGCCCACGCGTACGCGGTGACGATCCACCGCTCGCAGGGCAGCGAGTATCCGGTGGTGGTGATTCCGGTCACCATGTCCGCTTGGACGATGCTCCAGCGAAATCTGCTCTACACCGCAGTGACCAGGGCTAGGAAACTCGTGGTGCTGGTCGGGTCACGGAAGGCGATCGCGCAGGCCGTACGGGCCGTCAGCGCAGGTCGACGGCATGCTGCGCTCGATCATCGGCTTGCTTCTGGATGATTATCCAACAGGATGGTTGCCTCTAAGGTTCTCTTGACGTGAAGAGATTTACGGCAGAGCCTAGGGTGGTGCCGATCTTGTCCGGTTCGTACCGGCTGCGGCGGCAGGTTTTGTAGGGGCGGGCCCTTCCGGGCCACCCCGGGTGCGCGACTGTCCTCCGGATGGGGGATGGTGGAGACAGTCAGGGCACCTTGGAAGAGGATTCATTTCGTCGGTGAGGAAGACGTGAGCGACAACTCGGTAGTACTGCGGTACCAGGACGGCGAGTACGAGTACCCCGTCGTTGAGAGCACTGCGGGCAACTCCGGCTTCGACATCTCGAAGCTGCTCCCGCAGACCGGCCTGGTCACCCTGGACAACGGCTTCGGTAACACCGCTGCGTACAAGTCCGCGATCACCTTCGTGGACGGCGACAACGGCATCCTTCGGTACCGCGGCTACCCGATCGAGCAGCTCGCAGCGCAGGGCGGCTTCATCGAGACCGCGTACCTCCTGATCAACGGCGAGCTGCCCACCGCGGACCAGCTGGCGGACTTCAACCGCGAGATCACCCAGCACACGCTGCTGCACGAGGACGTCAAGCGCTTCTTCCAGGGCTTCCCGCGGGACGCCCACCCGATGGCCATGCTCTCCTCGGTGGTCGGCGCGCTCTCCACGTTCTACCCGGAGAGCCACAACCCCTTCGACGCGGCCCAGCGCCACCTGTCGACCGTCCGCCTGCTGGCGAAGCTGCCGACGATCGCCGCGTACGCGTACAAAAAGGCGATGGGCCAGCCCTTCGTCTACCCGCGCAACGACCTGAGCTACGTCGAGAACCTCCTGCGGATGACCTTCGCGGTCCCCGCCGAGGACTACGAGCTCAACCCGGTCGTCGTCAACGCGCTGGACAAGCTGCTCATCCTGCACGCGGACCACGAGCAGAACTGCTCGACCTCCACCGTGCGCCTGGTCGGCTCCAGCCACGCCAACCTGTTCGCCTCGATCTCGGCCGGCATCTCGGCCCTGTGGGGCCCGCTGCACGGCGGCGCCAACCAGGCCGTGCTGGAGATGCTGGAGAGCATCCAGAAGGACGGCGGCGACGTCGACGCCTTCATCACGAAGGTGAAGAACAAGGAAGCCGGCGTCAAGCTGATGGGCTTCGGCCACCGGGTCTACAAGGCCTTCGACCCGCGCGCCGCCCAGGTCAAGCTGCTCGCGCACGAGGTCCTCGGTCAGCTCGGCAAGAGCGACGAGCTGCTGGACATCGCGCTCAAGCTGGAGGAGCACGCCCTCAAGGACGACTTCTTCATCTCGCGCAAGCTGTACCCGAACGTGGACTTCTACACGGGCCTGATCTACCGCGCCATGGGCTTCCCGACCAGCATGTTCACCGTGCTGTTCGCCCTCGGCCGGCTGCCGGGCTGGATCGCCCACTGGCACGAGATGATCAACGACCCGACCAGCCGCATCGGCCGTCCGCGTCAGATCTACACCGGCACCGCGATCCGCGACTACGTCGAACTCGACCAGCGCTGACGCGCCGCGGGTGAGACGGAGAGGGGCCCGGCCGCTGCTGAGCGGCCGGGCCCCTTCGCCGTCCCCGCGCCCCGGACCCGGAAGGGACCGCGCGGGGACGGAACCTACAGCGCACGACTCCGGGGCCGGCCGCAGTCGGGGACGGCCGCTCAAAGCGTCCCTGACCCGCCGCAACCCCGGCGCCGTGCGCGAAGGCCGTCGAGACCGACGACCGTACCCGGGGCCCGCCGGAGCCCCGTCGGCGACAGCCGCTGGATGAGGGACGCGTTGCCGTTGATCACGCCCCGGCCCATCGGAAAAACTGCCGCACTACCAACCTAAGACGTATCAGGGTGCGAGAAGTTACGCCCGGGGGGTGTGAGCTGCCTCTCGCCACGCTCCGTAGGCGCGCCGTTCCGTGCTCATACCACACCTTCCCTCGCGCCCGACGTCACCCTCCCCGCAGCCACGGCGACCGAGCGTGATAGGAATCGTGGCATTCCGGTACGGACCGCCGCGCACCCTTGCAGCGCGGCGGCGGAACTGGGGAGGGAGTGCGCAGATGGCCAGGAACATCGTTGTCACCGGCGGTGGCACGGGAATCGGGTACGAAGTCGCGCGGCGGTTCGCCGAGGCGGGCGAGCACGTGGTGATCGTCGGTCGGCGCCGTGAGGTCCTGGAGAAGGCCGCGGTCGGCCTCGGACCGAACGTCACCCCGCTGGTGTGTGACCTCGCCGACCCGGACGCGGTGGAGGCCGCGCTCCACGACCTGCCCGAGCGGATCGACGTGCTGGTGAACAACGCCGGAAGCCGGGAGACCGTCGTCGGCGGCGGGCCGCACGCCCTGCTGGCCCGTTGGCGCGGCGACTTCGAGCGCAATGTGCTGACCGTGGTGCTGCTGACCGAGTCGATCCGGGACCGGCTCACCCCCGGCTCCGGCCGGGTGGTCACCATCAGCTCCATCGCCGCCCTGCGCGGGGCCGGCTCGTACGGCGCCGCGAAGGCCTCGCTGCACGCCTGGAACCACTTCCTGGCGGCCCAGCTGGGGACCTCGGGGATCACCGCCAACATCGTCGCGCCGGGGACGGTCAGCGGCACCGAGTTCTTCGGACCGCGGCTGGACGAGGCAGAGGTGGCCCGCCGGGCGGCGCGCACGCTGCTCGGCCGGATCGGTGAGACCGGTGAGGTCGCGGCGGCGGTGCACTTCCTCGCCTCGCCGGAGGCCGGGTTCATCACCGGCGAGATCCTGCACTGCAACGGCGGCGAGCTGCTGGGGCGTTGAGGCATGAGCGAACGCGGTGAGCGAATCGTTCGAAGGTGCGCATGGGCGAATGCCCCTGCCGAGCGAAGCGGGGCGGGCGCATGAGCAGGGGCCCGGACCGGGGTCGGTCCAGGCCCCTCGCGCTGCCCGGCCTCAGGCGGGCTGGAAGCGGCGCAGCCGGAGGCTGTTGCTGACCACGAAGACCGAGGAGAAGGCCATCGCGGCCCCGGCGATCATCGGGCTGAGCAGTCCGGCGGCGGCCAGCGGGATCGCCGCCACGTTGTAGCCGAACGCCCAGAACAGGTTGCCCCTGATGGTGCCGAGGGTGCGGCGGGAGAGCCGGATGGCGTCGGCCGCGGAGCGCAGGTCGCCGCGGACCAGGGTGAGGTCGCCGGCCTCGATGGCGGCGTCGGTGCCGGTGCCCATCGCCAGGCCCAGGTCGGCCTGGGCGAGCGCGGCCGCGTCGTTGACGCCGTCGCCGACCATTGCCACGACCTTGCCCTCGGCCTGCAGCCGCTTGACGGTGTCCACCTTGTCCTCGGGGAGCACTTCGGCGATCACGTCCCGCGGCTCGATGCCGATCTCGGCGGCCACCGCCTCGGCCACCGCCCGGTTGTCGCCGGTCAGCAGGACCGGGTGCAGGCCGAGCGCCCGCAGCCGGGCGATCGCCTCGGCGCTGGTGGGCTTGACCGCGTCGGCGACCTCCAGGACGGCCCGGGCCTCGCCGTCCCAGCCGACCGCGATCGCCGTGCGGCCGGCCGCCTCGGCCCCGGCCTTGGCGCGGGCCAGGACGGTCGGCAGGTGCTGCGCGCGGTCGGCCAGTAGGGCCTCGTGCCCGGCCAGCACGGTGCGGCCGTCCACGACACCCTCCACACCCCGCCCGGGCACGTTGTGGAAGCCCTCGACGGGCGGCAGCCCGCCGGTGCGCTCGGCGGCGGCATCGGCGACGGCGCGGGCGATCGGGTGTTCGGAGGCGTGCTCCACGGCCCCGGCCAGGCGCAACGCCTCGCTCTCGGTGACGCCGTCCACGGTGTGTACGGCGACCAGGGCCATCCGGCCGGTGGTGACGGTGCCGGTCTTGTCCAGCACGACGGTGTCGACCCGGCGGGTGGTCTCCAGCACCTCGGGGCCCTTGATCAGGATGCCGAGCTGGGCGCCGCGGCCGGTGCCGACCAGCAGCGCGGTCGGAGTGGCCAGGCCCAGGGCGCACGGGCAGGCGATGATCAGCACGGCCACGGCGGCGGTGAACGCCTCGGTGGGGTTGCCGGTGGCCAGCAGCCAGCCGACCAGGGTGGCGAGCGCGATCAGGATGACCACCGGGACGAAGACGGCGGAGATCCGGTCGGCCAGGCGCTGGGCGGCGGCCTTGCCGTTCTGGGCCTCCTCGACCAGCTTGGCCATCCGGGCCAGCTGGGTGTCCGCGCCGACCCGGGTGGCCTCGACCACCAGGCGGCCGCCCGCGTTGACGGTGGCGCCGGTGACGGTGTCACCGACGGCGACCTCGACCGGGACGGATTCGCCGGTGAGCATCGAGGCGTCCACGGCGGAGCTGCCCTCGACCACGACGCCGTCGGTGGCGACCTTCTCGCCGGGGCGCACCACGAAGCGCATGCCGACCGCCAACCGGTCCACCGGCAGCCGGATTTCGTGTCCTTTCTGGAGGACGGCGACGTCCTTGGCGCCGAGGTCGAGCAGGGCGTGCAGGGCGGCGCCGGCCCGGCGCTTGGAGCGGGCCTCCAGGTAGCGGCCGAGCAGGATCAGTACCGTGACGGCGGCCGCGGTCTCCAGGTAGAGGGTGGAGGAGGCGTCGGTGTCGCCGATCGGGAACGAGAAGCCGTGGTGCATCCCCGGCATGCCAGCGTGGCCCCAGAACAGCGCCCAGAAGGACCAGCCGAAGGCGGCCAGGGTGCCGAGCGAGACCAGGGTGTCCATGGTCGCGGCGCCGTGCCTGAGGTTGGTCCAGGCGGCGCGGTGGAAAGGCAGGCCGCCGTGGACCACGACCGGGCCGGTGAGCGCGAAGGCCAGCCACTGCCAGTTGGTGAACTGCAGGGCGGGGACCATCGACAGCAGGACCACCGGGGTGCTGAGCACGGTGCTGACCAGCAGCCGGTCACGCAGGGGGTCGGCGGCGGGTCGCTCGGGGGCGGCGGTGGCGTCGGCCGGCTCGGGGGCGACCGGGGTCGGTGGCGGCGGGAGCTCGGCGGTGTAGCCGGTCCGCTTCACGGTGGCGATCAGGTCCTCGACCGAGACGCCAGGGGCGAAGTCGACCCGGGCCTTCTCGGTGGCGAAGTTGACGGTGGCCTCGACGCCGTCCATCCGGTTGAGCTTCTTCTCGATCCGGGCCGCGCAGGAGGCACAGGTCATCCCGCCGATCGACAGCTCGACCCGGTCCCGGGCCCCGATGTCCGGGGCGGACGTGCTCATTGCGGATCAGCTCCTTGGTGGGGGCGTACGGCGGGGCCGCTGTGCCGGGCCCCGCCGTACCGTGGCGGCTCAGGCGCTGCGGCCGACCAGCTCGTAGCCGGCCTCGTCGATGGCGGCGCGGACCTGCTCTTCGTCCAACGGAGCGGCGGAGGAGACCGTCACGGTACCGGCCTGGGCGTCGGCGGCGACCTCGGTGACACCGGTCAGCGCGGAGATCTCCTCGCTGATCGCCTTCTCGCAGTGGCCGCAGCTCATGCCGGACACGGTGTAGGTGATGGTGCTGGACATCGGGGCCTCCGGAGGGTCGGTGCGGGTTCTCGCGCGGTGTGGTTTCCGTCTCTGACAACACCATACCCCTCAGGGGTATTTCCCAGGGGGGTGGGTGAGGTGGATCGCATCGTAGGCGACGGGGGCGGTCGGGCCGTGGAGGAGGGGTGCTGGATCGGTGCCGTAATCGTCTCTTATGTTCGATATGTTTTTATATCCGCCGCGCCCAGTCGCGCTCGGTCCACCGCCGCCGGACTGCCTTCGGCGGGGCGCGGCTCGGGAGGCTTCCGCTTCCGTGCGGTTCCCCGCGCCCGTTCCGGGGCCCGGGGAACCGCACGAGGGGGAACAGGGGGGAGAGCGACGGCGGCGGGACTCAGCCGGCGGTGACCTCGGCGAGGGCGCGGAAGAGGAGGGCGGTGGAGGTGGCGCCCGGGTCCTGGTGGCCGATGCTGCGTTCGCCGAGGTAGGAGGCGCGACCCTTGCGGGCCTGGAGCGGGACGGTGTCGCGGGCGCCCTGGTCGGCGGCCTCGGCGGCGGCCGCGGCCGCCTCGGGGAGGGCGGCGCCGGTGGCGGCCGCGTGGCGGAAGGCGGCGACGGCCGGGGTCCAGGCGTCGACGATGGTCTTGTCGCCGGGTCGGGCCTTGCCGAGGGCGCGGATCGCGTCCAGGCCGGCGGACAGGGCCTCGGCGACGGTGGCCGGGTCGGCGGGCTCGGGAAGGGCGGCGCCGACGGCGCGGAAGGCCTTGCCGTAGAGCGGGCCGGAGGCGCCGCCGACCTTGGAGATGAGGGTGGTGCCGGTCTTGGTGAGGATGGCGCCGGGGCCGGCCGGCTGGAGGCCGTCCAGGGCGGTTAGGGCGGCGGTGAAGCCGCGCTGGAGGTTGCTGCCGTGGTCGCCGTCGCCGATCGCGGAGTCCAGTTCGGTGAGCCGGGCCTGCTCCTTCTCGACGGCCGCGGCGATCGCGCGGATCCAGGCCTCAGCCAGGGAGACATCGAACAGCGGGGTGCCGAAGTCCATCGAATCTCCTTCGAACGACTCAGGCCCGCTTGAGGGCGGGGGTGTCGACCGGGGCGTCCCAGAGTTCCAGCAGCTGGGCGTCGGCCTTGGTGAGGGTGAGTGAGAAGCCCGCCATGTCCAGGCTGGTGACGTAGTTGCCGACCAGGCTGCGGGCCACCGTGATGCCGCGTTCGGCGAGCCGGGCGGCGACCTCGCCGTAGACCACGTACAGCTCCAGCAGCGGTGTCGCGCCGAGGCCGTTGAGCAGGGCGATCACCTCGTCGCCCGGGGTCAGGTGGTGGTCGGTGAGGATGGTCTCGACCACCTCGGCGGCCAGTTCGCGGGCCGGGCGGAGCTTCTCGCGGCGGCGGCCGGGTTCACCGTGGATGCCCACACCGACCTCGATCTCGTCCTCGGGGAGGTCGAAGCCGGGCTTGCCGGCGGCCGGGACGGTGGCGGCGGTGAGCGCGATCGCGAAGGAGCGGGAGGCGGCGTTGACCCGCTCGCCCAGGGCCGCCACCTCGTCCAGGGTGGCACCGCGCTCGGCCAGTGCGCCGGCGGTCTTCTCGACCAGGACAGTCGCGCCGGTGCCCCGGCGGCCGGCCGTCCAGGTGGAGTCCTCGACCGCGACGTCGTCGTTGACCAGGACAGTGCGGACCTCCAGGCCCTCCTCGGCGGCGAGTTCGGCGGCGAGCTCGAAGTTCATCACGTCGCCGGTGTAGTTCTTCACGACGAAGACCACCCCGGCGCCGTTCTCCACCGCCTTGGCGGCGGCCAGCACCTGGTCCGGGACGGGCGAGGTGAACACCTCGCCGGGGCAGGCGGCGTCGAGCATGCCGGGGCCGACGAAGCCGCCGTGCAGCGGCTCGTGGCCGGATCCGCCGCCGGAGATCAGCGCGACCTTGGGGCCGGCCGGGCGGGCGGCCCGGGTGATCACCCGGTTGGGGATGTCCACCGTCAGCTCGGGGTGGGCGGCGGCGACCCCGGCCAGCGCGTCCTCCAGGACGCTCTCGGGGGTGTTGATCAGCTTCTTCAACGCTCTTCGCTCCCTTGGGTGACCTGGGTGACCTGGGTGAGGCCGCTACAGCTGCGGACGCTGGTGGACCCGACGCTACGCCAGACGGGGGTGCCGGGCACGGGGTGCGACACGCGCGATCCGGTCACTCTCCCGGAGCAGTGGGATGGGGCCGTAGGGTCGCAGGCATGAGCGAACACGTGGGCATTGTTCTGGTTTCGCACAGTGCCAAGCTGGCCGCCGGGCTGCGCGAGCTGCTCGGCGAGCTCGCCCCGGACGGCGTGCGGGTGGTGGTCGCGGCCGGGACGGAGGACGGCGGGCTCGGTACCAGCTACGAACTGATCGCCGGGGCGATCGCGGAGGCGGACGGCGGGGCGGGCGTGGTCGTGCTGCCGGACCTCGGCAGTTCGGTGCTCACCGCCGTGACCGTGCTGGAGGACGAGCCGCGCCCCGGCGTGAAGCTGGTGGACGCGCCGTTCGTGGAGGGCGCGGTGGCCGCCGCCGTCACCGCCTCCACCGGGGCGGGGCTGGCCGAGGTGGTCGCGGCGGCCGAGGACGCGCGCACGTTCCGGAAGATCTGAGCCCGGAAGCTGCAGCGGCTACTTGGCGTCCGCGTAGCAGTCCACCACCGCCGTGCTGAGCGGAAACCGCACCGGGGTGTCGCCGAACACCAGCCGCCGGGCCTCGTCGGCGGCCTCGGTGACGACGGCGGCCACCTCGTCGGCCAGGTTGGTCGGGGTATGCACGATCACCTCGTCGTGTTGGAAGAACACCAGGTGCGGGCGGTCCGCCGGGTCGGCCACCGGCAGTTCGCCCAGCCGTCGGCGCAGCGCGGCGAGCAGGGCGAGCGCCCAGTCGGCGGCACTGGCCTGGATGACGAAGTTGCGGGTGAACCGGCCGCGGGCGCGGGCGGTGCGGCCGCCCGCCTCGCCGGCGGTGTCGGCCTCGGTGAGGTCGAGGAAGTCGGCGGAGGCGGGCGGGCAGACCCGGCCGAGCCGGGAGGTGACCACGCCGCCGTCCTCGCCGGTGCGGGCGGCGGCCTCGACGTAGCCCATCGCGGCGGGGTAGCGGCGGCGCAGGGTGTTCAGCAGCGGGCCGATGTCGCCGCTGGTCTGCCCGTACATGGCGCCGAGCAGGCCGAGCTTGGCCTTGTCCCGGTCGCCCTGGAAGGCGCTGGCGGCGAGTGCCTCGTAGAGGTCGCCGCCGGCCGCGGTGCGGGCCAGTCCGGCGTCCTGGGAGAGCGCGGCGAGCACCCGCGGCTCCAGCTGGGCGGCGTCGGCGACCACCAGCAGCCAGCCCGGGTCGGCGACCACGGCGCGACGCAGGATGCGCGGGATCTGCAGGGCGCCGCCGCCGCGGCTGGCCCAGCGGCCGGAGACCACGCCGCCGACCACGTACTCGGGCCGGAAGCGGCCGCCGCGGGCCCAGGCGTCCTGCCAGGCCCAGCCGTGGGCTACGTGGATCCGGGACAGCTCCTTGTAGCGGATCAGCAGCTGGGCGGCCGGGTGGTCGATGCGCCTGAGCTCCCAGGAGCGGGTGGAGCCGAGCTGGATGCCGGCCTCGGCGAAGGCGCGCAGCACCTGGGTGTGCGAGTCGGGGTTGAAGGGCTTGGCGCCGAGGGCCTGTTGGAGTTCGACGGCGAGTTCGGCGAGCCGCCGGGGCTGGGTGCCGGGGACGGTCGGGCGCGGGCCGAGCAGTTCGGTCAGCAGGTGGTCGTGGATGTCGGCGCGCCAGGGCAGGCCGTCGTGGGCCATCTCGGCGGCCGCCAGCGCGCCGGCCGACTCGGCGGCGACCAGCAGTCGGAACCGCTGCCGGGCGGCCGGGTCGGCGATGGCGGCGATCCGGCGCTGCTGCTCGGCGTGGACGGCGACCACGGCGGCCAAGGGGTCGACGCCGGGCGGCAGTTGCAGCCGGTCGGGGGCGAACAGGGTGTCCTGCCCGTCGTCGGCGTCGGCCAGGCCCGGCTCGGGCAGGTCGTCCGGGACGGGCAGGCCGCGCAGCCGGGACCAGGCGGCGCCGAGCGAGCGCGGCGTGCCGACGCGGCCCTCGTGGCCCAGCAGCAGGGCCTCGACCAGCCGCAGGTCGTGGCAGCGGGCGAGCCGGCCGGGCAGCCGGGGCAGCAGCGGGGCGTACCCGGAGTCGGCGGCGGCCCAGACCCAGCGCGGCCCCGGCAGACGATCGCTCCCGGCGGCCTCCCGGGCGGCGACGGCGGCGGCGAGGTCACGGACGGCCTCCGGCGGGCCGAGCGGTGCCCCGGCGTCGTCCAGCGGCTGGAGGCGGCCGCCGGGGCCGTGTGGGTCGGGCGCGACGGCGGTTCTGGGGGCCACGGGGGCTTCTCCTCTCCGAGGGGCGGTCTGGCGTGCGGGTGGGGGCACGGGCGTGCGGGCCGACAGGTCCGCGGTGTCGACGTTAACGGGTGGGTCCGACAACCGGGGCCTGTCGTCTGGGTCGGGGACGTATGGGCACGCGGGGTGACACCGCGTATGGTCGGCGAAATGACCGAGAACCCGTTCTTCACGCCCAGCCCCCTGGTCTACCAACTCCCGCCCTACGCCGAGATCCGGCAGGAGCACTACCTGCCCGCCTATGAGCGCGGGATGGCCGAGCAGCTGGCCGAGATCGCGGCGATCACCGACACCCGCGCGCTGCCGACCTTCGAGAACACCCTGGTGGCCCTGGAACGCTCCGGCGAGTTGCTGAGCCGGGTGGACGCGGTGTTCCGCAACCAGTCCTCCTCGGACACCACCGACCTGCTGGACGAGGTGGAGGCGAAGGTGAGCCCGCTGCTCGCCGCCCACCACGACGCGATCCACCTGGACCAGAAGCTGTTCGCCCGGATCGAGGCGTTGTACGAGGCCCGGGCCGGCCTGGAGCTGGACCCGGAGTCGCTGCGGCTGCTGGAGCGCTGGTACACCGCCTTCGTCCGCTCGGGCGCCCGGCTGGGCGAGGCCGAGCAGGCCCGGCTGCGCGAGCTGAACGCCGAACTGGCCGCGCTGGGCACCACGTTCCAGCAGAACGTGAACGCCGCCACCCGCGCCGCCGCGCTGGTCGTGGACTCCGCCGACGAGCTGGCTGGGCTGTCCGAGGGCGCGATCGCCGGCGCCGCGGAGAACGCCCGGGTGCTCGGGCACGAGGGCAAGTACGTGCTGAGCCTGAAGAGCCCCTCCAACCAGCCCGAACTGGCCCAGCTCAGCGACCGTTCGGTGCGCGAGCGGCTGCTGGCCGCCTCGCTGGCCCGCGGCGTCGAGGTCAACGGCCCCCTGGCGATCCGGATGGCCGGGCTGCGCGCCGAGCGGGCCGCGCTGCTGGGGCACCCGAGCCACGCCGCGTACGTGGTGGCGGACGAGACGGCCGGGACGGTGGAGGCGGTCTCCGGCCTGCTGGCCCGGCTGGTGGAGCCGGCCGTGGCCAACGCCCGCCGGGAGGCCGCCGAGCTGGCCAAGGTGGCGGCCGCGGACGGGATCGAGGAGATCGCCGCGCACGACTGGGCGTACTACTCGGAGAAGGTCCGGCAGGCCTCCTACCAGGTGGACGCGGCGGCGCTGCGCCCGTACTTCGAGCTGGAGCGGGTGCTGAAGGACGGCGTGTTCTTCGCCGCGAAGCTCGCGTACGGGCTGACCTTCACCGAGCGGCCGGAGCTGACGGCGCACCACCCGGACGCCCGGGTCTTCGAGGTGTTCGAGGAGGACGGCAGCTCGCTGGGCCTGTTCATCGGCGACTTCCACGCCCGGGCGTCCAAGCGCGGTGGCGCCTGGATGGACGAACTGGTCGGCCAGTCCGGGCTGACCGGGCAGCGGCCGGTGGTGCTGAACAACCTCAACATCCCGCGTCCGGCGCCCGGTGAGCCGGTGCTGCTCAGCTGGGACGAGCTGCGCACGCTCTTCCACGAGTTCGGGCACGCGCTGCACGGGCTGTTCTCGGACGTCACCTACCCGCTGTTCGCGGGTACGGCGGTGCCGCGGGACTTCGTGGAGTTCCCCTCGCAGGTCAACGAGATGTGGATGGTCCGCCCGGAGGTGCTGGCCAACTACGCCCGCCACCACGAGACAGGGGAACCACTGCCGGCCGAGCTGGTCGAGCGGATGACGGCGGCCGAGGGCTTCGGTCAGGGCTTCCGGACGGTGGAGTACCTGGCGGCGACGCTGCTGGACTGGGCCTGGCACACCCTGCCGCAGGGCCACGAGGTCGCGGACGCCGAGGAGTTCGAGGCGCGGGCGCTGGCGGACGCCGGGATCGCGGTCCCGGCGATCCCGCCGCGCTACCGCACGCCGTACTTCCAGCACATCTTCTCCAGCGGCTACAGCGCCGGGTACTACGCGTACATCTGGTCGGAGGTGCTGGACGCGGACACCGTGCAGTGGTTCGAGACCAACGGGCGGTCGGTGCGGGAGAGCGGTGAGCTGTTCCGGCGCGAGCTGCTGGCGCGCGGCTTCAGCCGGGACCCGCTGGAGTCCTTCCGCGCGGTGGTCGGCCGGGCGCCGGAGACCGGGCCGCTGCTGGCCCGCCGGGGGCTGGCCTGATCACGGAGCTGTGAGCCCGACCGTCACCGGGGTGCCCGGGTGGGCGTGCGGGAGCCGGATCCGTACCGTTCCGGCGCGTCCGTCCGCGGGCTGCTCGACCTCGACCCGGGCGCCGGCGGGGGAGGCGGCGACCCGGGCGCCGTGCGGGAAGGCGGCGGGCGGCAGCACGAGTTCGCTGGCGCGCCCGGTGCCGTCGGACGCCCAGCGGACGGTGGTGCCGGTGGTGCGGACGTCCGTTCCGGCGACGGCCACCGGGTACGGGCCAAAGGCGGGCCCGTCCCCGGGGGCGGGGTGCCCGGCGGGGTCGAGCACGCAGTAGCCGCCGGTGCCGCGGCACCAGTACCACATGGTCCAGCCCTCGGCGAAGCCGTCCATCGCGGCGAGCTGCCGGCGGACCAGCAGGGTGTTGCCCGGGGTGCGGGAGTCGGGCGGGCCCCACTCGCCGACCAGGACCGGCAGGCGGTTCGCGGTGGGGTAGCCGGTGATCGCGGCGGTGTACTGCTCGATGAAGCCGTCGGCGGGGTTCCAGTCGGCGCCGTTCTCCACCGCGGTGTCGTAGAAGTGCGGGGCGTAGCCGAGCCGGGGCGCGCCCGGGCGGGGGTCGGTGAAGCCGGGCAGCCGGGTGGGTACGCCTTGGCCGACCAGGACGGTCGGTTCGACGAACAGCCAGGCACGGGAGTCGACGCGGCGGACGGCGGCGATCAGGCGGCGGTACATGTCGGCGAGTCGGCCCTGTTCCAGGGCGGCGGAGGCGGCGGCGAGCACGGCCGGGTCGGTCGGGTCGCCGTCCACCGGGCCGAACGGCTCGTTGAACAGGTCGTAGCCCAGCAGTGAGCGGTGGCCGCGCAGTTCGCGGGCGAGCCGGGTGTAGAAGTCGGTCTGCCAGGCGCGCAGGTCGGGGTCGTCGTAGAGGTGGCGGAAGGCGGCCTGGACGGCGGGTTGGAAGTAGCCGGCGAACCAGTCGTTCGGGTCGGGGGTGAAGGGCAGGCCGTCGTCGCGGGTGGCCCAGACCGGGATGCCGTTGGTTCCGCCGCCGAACTTCGGTCCGTAGACGTCCTGGTGGAAGTCGACCAGGACGAGCAGGCCCAGGCGGTCGGCCCACCCGAGGAGTTGCTGCAGCCGGTGGAGTTCGCCGGGGTCGAGCCGGCCGTGCCGGGGCTCCAGCCTGGTCCAGGAGATCGGCAGCCGGACCAGGGTGAAGCCCTGGGCGGCCAGGGACTTGAGGTCGGCCTCGGTGGCCTCGGCGTACTTGTCGAGGTTGAAACCGCGCAGCTGGAGGTGCCGGCCCCGGGCGTCGGTGAGCGCGGTGCGGCCGTCGGGGGCGGTGGCCGTCCCGGTGGGGAAGCGGTCCCGGTGCCCGCCGTGGTCGGAGGCCGAGGCCGGGGTGGCGGTCAGGGCGGCGGTGGCGGCGAGCAGCAGGGCAACGGCGGTGCGGCGCAGGCGCATCGGGGACCTCGCACGGCGGGGGGTGGGGCCCCGATGATGCCGGTGGCGGCGAGGGCGGCACAAGGGTGGTGCACGAAACGGGAGTTCAGGTCACGGCAGTTCGGCCGGCGGCAGTTCGGCCGACGGCGGGTCAGGGCGCGGCTGGTCAGTCCGCGGCGGGCTCGACCGGGGTGGGCGGCAGGACGGCGGTCGGCAGGTCCGCGGCGGCGGCCAGGCGGCCCCAGAGCAGGTCGGCCAGGGCCTGCACCATGCGGGTGCGTGAGCAGGGCTTGCTCTCCAGCCACCAGTCCCCGGCGGCCAGCACCATGCCGGTGATGCCCCGGCCCCAGGCCTCGGCGAGCAGGCCGCGGTCGGCGCCGAGGTCGACCTGGCTCTGTACGGCCCGGGTGATCTCCTCGGCGATCTGCTTGAGGGCGGGGGCGAGCGCGTTGCCGGCGCCGCTCGGGTCACCGGGCTCGGGGTGGGTGAGCAGCCGGTAGACCTGCGGGCGGGCCTCGATCCCGGCGAGGTAGGTGTCCAGGACGTGCTCGACCCGGTCGCGGCGCTCCAGCGGTTCGGCCAGGGCGGCCCGGATCGCGGCCAGCAGGCCGCCGGTGTGGCGTTCGGTGAGCGCTCTGATCAGGCCGTTCCGGTCGCCGAAGTGCCGGTAGAGGATCGGCTTGGTGATGCCGGCCTCGGCGGCGATGGCGTTCATGCTGGCGCTCGGGCCCTCGCGCTGGATGACCCGGTCGGCGGCGTTGAGCAACTGCTCGCGGCGGGGCTCTCGGGACATGCGCTGCTCCTCGGGGTCGGGGCCGGGGTCGGGGTGGGCGGGGTCTGCGGGGGCGTTGACACCGGTTACCAATCAGTAGCAGACTCCGGCGATGTTACCCGAGGTAACACCCCGGTCGGCCGTACCCCTTCTTCGGAGGCAAGCACCATGAGCAGCACGTTCTCGCTGGACCCGGGCGCGGACCAACTCGCCGTACGCGACTGGCTGCACGGCTTCGCCGCCGACGTGATGCGCCCGGCCGCCGCCGAGTGGGACGAGCGCGAGGAGACCCCCTGGCCGATCATCCAGGAGGCCGCCAAGCTGGGCATCTACTCGCTGGACTTCTACGCCCAGCAGTACTTCGACCCCTCCGGCGTCGGCATCCCGATCGCCATGGAGGAGCTGTTCTGGGGCGACGCGGGCATCGGGCTGTCCATCGTCGGCACCACGCTGGCCGCCGTCGCGGTGCTCGCCAACGGCACCGACGAGCAGATCGGTACCTGGACCCCGCAGATGTTCGGCACCCCGGACGACGTCAAGGTGGCCGCCTTCTGCTCCTCCGAGCCGGACGCCGGCTCCGACGTGGGCGCGCTGCGCACCCGGGCCGTCTACGACGAGGCCAAGGACGAGTGGGTGCTCAACGGCACCAAGACCTGGGCCACCAACGGCGGGATCGCCGCGGTGCACGTGGTGGTCGCCGGCGTCGACCCGGAGCTCGGCACGCGCGGGCACGCATCCTTCGTCGTCCCGCCGGGCACCCCGGGGCTGAGCCAGGGCCAGAAGTTCAAGAAGCACGGCATCCGCGCCTCGCACACCGCCGAGGTGGTGCTGGACGACGTCCGGGTACCCGGCAGCTGCCTGCTCGGCGGCAAGGAGAAGCTTGACGAGCGGCTGGCCCGGGCCCGTGAGGGCGTCAAGCGCTCGGGCGGCAAGGGCAACGCGGCGATGGCCACCTTCGAGGCCTCCCGTCCGGCCGTCGGCGCGCAGGCGATCGGCATCGCCCGGGCCGCGTACGAGGTGGCGCTGGACTACGCGAAGACCCGGGAGCAGTTCGGCCGCCCGATCATCGACAACCAGGGCGTGGCGTTCCAGCTGGCCGACATGAGGACCCGGGTCGACGCGGCCCGGCTGCTGGTGTGGCGGGCGTCCTGGATGGCGGTCAACAACCAGCCGTTCACCGCGGCCGAGGGCTCGATGTCCAAGCTGTACGCGGGCGAGACGGCCAAGTTCGTCACCGCGCAGGCGATGCAGATCCTCGGCGGCAACGGCTTCACCCGGGAGTACCCGGTGGAGCGGATGCACCGGGACAGCGCGATCTACTCGATCTTCGAGGGGACCAGCGAGATCCAGCGGCTGGTCATCGCCCGGGCGATCTCGGGGATGCCGATCCGCTGAGGCGTGTCCGACAATTCCCGCCGGGCGCGAACCGTCAGACACGCCCTGTGCGGTCAGCGGGCCAGCCAGAAGGTGAGCCCGGCGGTGACCGCGCCCACCACCGCGCCGACGATCGTCTGCGCGGTGGTGTGGTCCCGCAGCACCACCCGGGACCAGCCGATCACCGCGACCAGCGGGTAGAGCAGCAGCCACAGTGGGCCGAGCGCGATGCCGAGGCAGGCCGCCGCGCCGCTGGCCACGGCGGTGTGCACGGAGACCTTCCACCAGACGGTGATCACCAGGATCGGGATCAGCGAGGCGAACATGGCCGCCACCATCGCGGTCAGGTCGGTCGGGGCGTCCAGCCAGATCATCACCGCGAAGCTGGTCAGCACCGAGCCCATGATGAAGGGGATGACGGTCAGCCGGCGCTGGCGGTGGCCGACGTGACGGTCCTCCAGGGTGCCCTTGCGGATGCCGCGCTGGATGAACAGGGTCGGGATGACGGCCGCGAACAGCGCGGCGAAGGCGGCCCAGCCGAGGCCGGCCAGGCCGTAGCGGAGGCCGCCGATCAGCAGGCAGACCGCGATGATCACGTTCTTCGGCTCGACGCCGTCGGTGACCCGGCGGGCCCAGATCGTCCGGGTGGTGGGGGCGGTCGTGGCCTCGGTGGTCATCGGGGTGCGTGCTCCGGGTCGAAAAGGGCAGTCGGCGGCGGGGCGCCGGTCGGATGATCGTACGTGAGCCGTCGACGCCGCTACCCGTCCCGACCGGCTCAGAACCGGGGCGGGCGGCCCTCCAGGAAGGCGGCGAGGCCCTCGTGCACGTCCGAGGCCTCCCGCGAGCGCCGCTCCCAGGGCTCCAGCGCCTCGGCGGCCCGCTCCGCCGGGACGGCCAGCGCGGACTTGACCGCGCCGATGGTCTGGGTCGAACGGGTGGTCAGCACTCGGGCGAACTCCAGTGCGGCGGCGTCCAGTTCGGCGACCGGCAGGACCTTCTCCGCGAGGCCCAGCGGCAGCGCGTCCCGGCCGGACACCAACTCGCCGGAGAACAGCAGGTACTTGGCCCGGGCCGGGCCGACCAGCCGGGCCAGCCGCAGCGTCGGCACCGCCGGGTACACCACGCCGAGCTTGGCCGGGGTGATCCCCAGCCGGGCGTTGTCGGCGACGAAGCGCAGGTCGCAGGCGACGGCCAGCTGGCAGCCGCCGCCCACGCAGGCGCCGTGCACCACGGCGATGGTCGGGTGCGGGAAGGCCGCGAGCGACTCCTCGGCGGCCACGTTGATCGCGTGGTAGGCGTCCGCGCGCTGCGGATCGCCGTACACCTCGGCGAGTTCGGTGATGTCCGCGCCGGCGCTGAACGTGTTCCCGGCGCCGGCC
This sequence comes from Kitasatospora sp. NPDC001159, assembly GCF_053598235.1. Lineage (NCBI taxonomy): Bacteria > Bacillati > Actinomycetota > Actinomycetes > Kitasatosporales > Streptomycetaceae > Kitasatospora > Kitasatospora sp. NPDC001159. The sequence continues at coordinate 147,615 of NZ_JBSFJV010000006.1, read as the reverse complement.
AGCAGCAGAGCGCGCACCCCCTCCTGCTCGGCGATCTGCGCCAGGACCTCGGGCAGCGCCTGCCAGATCGCCAGGGTCACCGCGTTGCGGCGGTGCGGGCGGGCGAACTCCAGCACCGCGACGCCGTCCTCACCGACGTAGGCGTTCAGGCCGTCGGCCTGGGCGGGCAGGGTGGAGCGGTCCCGCGTGAGCAGCGGCTGGTCCATGTGCGCCTCCGGTCGGTCGTGGTGCGCCCACTCTCTCAGGCGGCGCCGGCGCAGTAGTCGCCGAGGCCCAGTTCGACCAGGGCGAAGGCGCGGCGGGCCTCGTCGAGCGCGGCGGGCAGGGCTTCGGCGGCGCGCTCGCCGGCCAGCATCCGCTGGTGGTTGCCGCCGATCAGGGTCAGCCGGGCGGCCAGCAGCTGGGCGGCGGCGACCCGGGCGGTCAGCTCGTCGTGGGCCGGGTCCTCGGCGACCAGCACCTCGGCCAGCAGGGACTGGGCGCGCTGGTCGAAGGCGGCGGCGGCGCGCACGGCCAGCGCCGGGGTCTCGTGGATCAGCCGGACCACGTCCAGCACCACCTGGTCGTCGTTCAGTCCGGTGGCCGGGTCCCGGTTCTCCAGCGCCGCCAGGAAGTGCTCGCGCAGCGCCACGACCGCCGAGACGCCCGGGGCGCGGTCGCGCACCACCCGGGCCGGCTCGTCGAGGTGCTGCTCCATCGGGCCCATGACCAGGTCTTCCTTGGTGGGGAAGTAGTTGAAGACGGTCATCTTGGACACCTCGGCGGCGGCCGCGATCTCGGCGACCGAGACCTGGTCGAAGCCCCGCTCGGCGAACAGCGCGACGGCGGTGCGGAAGATCCGGATGCCGGTCTGGATCTTCTTGCGCTCGCGCAGCGGGAGCGCGTCGAGGTCGCGGTCGGGGCCGAGGTCCAAGCCGGAGTGGATCGCCATGAGGGGACTGTACCAGGATCAAAGCTTGACCGGGCTTAATAATGTACCTGAATTAAAGATAAGCCAGGGCGAAAGATTGGTCAGGATGAAGAATTGACCCGGTCCAATAGTGGTGTCATGGTGGTGCCGAGCCCGCCGGACCACGCCGGTTCGGGCCGAACTCCACCGACTCCGGGGGGACTTCCCGATGGCATCCGCCGCTCCGAACACATCCGCCCAGGCCGGGGCCGGCATGATGACGGTCGCCCACCGCAAGCTGGGCATGCTGCTCTGCCTGGTCACGATCGTGCTGGCCGTGCTCGACTCGAACATCGTGTCGGCGGCCACCGTGCCGATCGTCCGCGACCTCGACCCCGTCCACGGCGTCGACCGGCTGCCCTGGCTGGTCAGCGCCTTCGCCCTGGCCGCCACCGCGCTGCTCCCGCTCTACGGCAAGCTCTGCGACGTCTACGGCGCCAAGCGGGTGCTGCTCGGCGCGCTCGGCACCTTCCTGCTGGGCTCGGCGGCGTGCGGGGCCGCGCAGTCGATGAGCCAGTTGATCGCCTTCCGGGCCGTCCAGGGCATCGGCGGCGGCGGACTGATGAGCGTCACGATGGTGGTCATGGCCCACCTCCAGGACCCGGAGGAGCGCGGCAGCGGCAAGGGCGGCGCGACGGGCGGCATCGTCGCGGGCCTCGGCATGGCCGTCGGCCCGCTGGTCGGGGCGCTGTTCACCGACCACCTCAGCTGGCGCTGGATCTTCTACATCAACCTGCCGCTCGGCCTGGTGGTGGTGGCCGGTGTCGTCCTGGTGATCAAGCTGCCGCAGACCGCCCGCCGGCGCGGCCTGGACTTCCTCGGCGCCACCCTGGCCGCCGCCTTCGCCACCGGGCTGCTGCTGGTCACCGAGTGGGGCGGCAAGGACTACGGCTGGACCTCCCCGGAGATCCTCGGGCTGTCCGCCGCCACCCTGGCCGCCCTCGGCCTCTTCCTGTGGCGCCAGGCCACCGCCGCCGAGCCGGTGCTGCCGCTCTCGCTGTTCCGGATCCCGATCGTGCGGATCGGCTTCGCCGTCCAGGGCCTGGTCGGGATGGGCATGACCGGCTCGATCGTCTACGTGATGATCTACCTGCAGCTCGCCCGGGGGATCGCCCCGACCACGGCCAGCCTCTACCTGATGCCGATGGCGGCCGGGATGACCGGCGTCGGCCTGCTGGTCACCCGGCTGATCGCCCGCGGCCACGCGCCGCGCACCTTCCTGGCGGCCGGCGCGGTCTGCGGGACGCTCGCCCTGGTGCTGCTCGGGTTCAGCGGGCCGGGCACCCCGCTGTGGGCGGTGGGCGCCGAACTCGCCCTGCTCGGCGCCGGGTTCGGCCAGTTGATCGGGCAGCTGATCACCCTGGTGCAGGACACCGCCCCACGCCACCAGCTCGGCGTGGCGACCACCGGCATCCGGTTCTTCCAGACCCTCGGCGGCGCGCTCGGCGCGGCGTTCTTCGGCACCCTGCTGGCCCGGGTCTTCCGGTCCGGCGAGCCGGGACGGCCGCTCGGGGCGGTGCGGGTGCTGACGGGCGCGGCCCGGGACCACGCGGTGCGCAGTTTCACGGACGCGGTGGACGTGGTCTTCCTGTCGGCGGGCGGGGTGATGGCGCTGGTGCTGCTGCTGGCGCTGCGGCTGCGGTCGGCGGAGGCGGCCGCCTCCGCCGGGGAGCCGGTGCTGGCGGCCTGAGCGGGCGGCCCGTGCGGGCGTCAGGGGGGCGGGGCCCGGTGGACTACGGGGGAGTCCACCGGGCCCCGCTGCTCGGGTCGGGCTTCGGCCTGGTCGGGTCCCGGCCCGCTTCGGTCCGGTCCGCTCCGGTCGGGTCCGGTCCGGGGTCAGGCCTTGGCGGCGGCCCACTCCGGGGCCAGGACAGCCCAGATCTCCTTGTCGTGACGGACCCCGTTGTGCAGGAACCACTCGCGCAGCACGCCGTCCCGCCGCATGCCGACCCGCTCGGCTACCGCCCGGCTGCGGGCGTTGACGGCCGAGCACCACCACTCGGCGCGGTGCAGGCCGCGGGTGACGAAGGCGTAGTCGAGCAGCTGCCGCACGGCGGCGGTGATCAGCCCGCCGCCCTCGCCGGCCGGCTCGGTCCAGGCGCCGATCTCGCAGTTGCCCGTCTTGGTGCTGAAGTGCACGAACATCACGCCGCCGACCAGCGTGCCGTCCCGCCAGATGCCGTAGATCCGGCGCTCGTCGGCGGCCTGGCCGTCGGCGTAGCGCTGCAGGGTGGCGCGGGCCGAGTCAAGGTCGGTGGAGAAGGTGGCCCACGGGATCCACGGGTCGGTGTGGGCCCGGGCGCGGTCGATGTGGGCCAGGAACTCGGGGGCCTGCCAGGGCTCCAGAGGGCGCAGTTCGGCGTTCTCGGCGAGCGGTACGGAAAACACGGGCGGGCCTTTCGCGGACGGTGCGGGAGCTGTCGGGATCCATTCATAACAAACGTTTGGTATGTATGATAGCCCCCATGACGCCAGCCCGTGGAGACCATGACGCCCGCCGCTCGGAAGTCTCCGAGGGGGTGTGGCGGGTGCTCTCCGCCAAGGGCTTCGAGGGGCTGACGCTGCGTGCGGTGGCGGCCGAACTGGGTGCCTCCACCGGGCTGCTGACGCACTACTTCCCGAACAAGCGGGCGCTGCTGAACCACGCGCTGGAGGAGCTCGACCGGCGCTCACTCGCCCGGCCCCGGCGCACCGCCCCCGTCGACGGCACCCCGCCGCCGGTCGGGCTGGCCAGGCTGCGGGCCGCGCTGCTCGACGTGCTGCCGCTGGACGAGGCGGCCGTGGCGGGCAACCGGATCTGGGTCGGCTCCTGGGACGTCGCCCTGGCCGACCCGGAGCTGGCGGCCGCGCACGCGGGTCGCTACGCCCGCTCGCGGGTGGCGCTCACGGCGTACGTGGCGGACGCTCAGCGGCTCGGGGAGCTCCCGGCCGGGGCCGACCCCGCCGGGCTCGCGGCGGGGGCGCAGGCCTTCGTGCTGGGGCTGGTGGTGCAGTCGCTGTTCGCTCCGGCGGAGTTCCCGGCCGAGCGGCAGATCGCCCTGCTGGACGCCTATCTGGCGGGACTGGCGGGCTGATCGGGCCCCAGGGTCTGGCGGGCCCCAGGGTCCCTGGCGGCTGCGCCCAGGCGGGTCGGTTTCGCGCGGGCTGGGGGATTCGCCCGGAATTCCAGGTGCTTTCACTGCGGGCGTGACACGCATTGTCACGACTTATGCGCGGTGAGTGCTGGATTACCCGGAGGCCCGAAACGGCCACGGAAAGTGTTCGTCGGCGCGATGGCCTGCGGAAATTGCAGGGTGGCGCCCCCAGCAGGATTCGAACCTGCGACCTACCGCTTAGAAGGCGGGTGCTCTATCCGCTGAGCTATGGGGGCGGGACGGACGGCGCCCTGGCGGGCGTGACCGTGGCCGGGATCGGGCGACGAGCGCTGGGGCGCGCGTTGTCCGGCCCCGTACCTGAGGGTGGGGGTGGGGGTTGGTGGGCCCTCGCCCTGTCGGGGACAGGATAAGGGTGTCCAGTTCCTCGGCCGGGTGCGACGGCACCGTCGTTGGCGTGTCGGTTCGGTGGAGCGGTCCGATAATCGCAGGTGAACGCCGTGAGTGCAGCGGTATCGCACTGTTCTGCGCCGGACGTTGTGCAGTCGTTACGGGGCTGCCTCCTCTCCCGTTATGGATTCGACACGGAGAATGCGCCGCCGCCGACGCGGGTGGGGGGCAGATTTCGGCTTGCGCCGGTCGGATGACGTGCGCGGACGGTGGGTGACGCGCCTTCCGCCCCGCTCGGGCGGGCGCGGCGATCTGCCGGTTTGTTGTCATGGCCGCGAAGAGATGGCGGCCCGGCGGTGCATGCAGGCTGAAATTCACCCCTGCGAGTGACAGTGGCATTCCGTAGTACCGGGTTATCCACAGGATTTCAGAACTCGGTGGCCGCGATTTCCTCCGGGGCGCACTCTCGACTCGCGCCGCTCGATTCCCTGCGGTGCATCGGCGAGAACGGAGAGTGTGCTGTGAGCGAGACGCATGTGACGGTGCTCGGCAATGTCGCCACCGAGGTGAGCTACGGGGAAACCGCCAACGGGGTGCCGATGGCGAACTTCCAGCTCGGCTGTACGGAGCGCCGGTACGACCGTGAGCGGGCGTGCTGGGTGGACGGCGAGACGCAGTGGCTGAGGGTGACGGCCTGGCGGGCGCTCGCGGTCAACCTGATCGGCTCGCTGGCCAAGGGGGACCCGGTGCTGGTGACCGGCCGGCTGCGGGTGCGGGAGTGGACGGAGGGCGAGGTGAAACGCAGTCGGGCCGAGGTCGACGCCCGGTCGGTCGGACACGATCTCACCCGCGGTACCTCGGCCTTCCGTTGGGCGACCGGGGTGCGCGGGCAGCCGCCGGGCGGTGCGGGGACGGTCGTGGCGGAGGCCGCGGCCGACCCGGTGCCCGAGTGGATCGCCAGTGCGCTGGAGGCGCGCAAGGTCGCGGCGGTGGCCGCGGCGCCGCGTTTGCCCGAGCTGCCGCCGGGTGTGCGGTCGGTGACCGGGCATCAGGCCGAGGTGTCCGAGGGGGAGCGGGGAGGTGAAGGCCGGGCTTCGCTGAGCTGACCGGTTGGTGACCTTCCCTGTCGACAAATATGTTGATCGAGAAGGCCGTTGCGCCCGCACGCGCAATCCCGACCGGATAACAGAAAGTGGCGGACTGATTCTGCCCGATCGTCAGCTTGTGTGGAACCTGGGGGGATTGATAACGATCCAGATACGGAATCGTCCTGATTTCGCATGGAGGTTTCGGGGCCTCTGGGGCTCAATAGGATTCGTCTGGTTCATACCCGCAGCAGTGCCACAGGGGGCACGCGCGGCACGGCAAGTCGGCGGGCTGCCCACTCGGTGCGGCCCGCTCCGGAGGGATCACAGATGTTCCAGAGGAACGGGCGGAGTCTGTCCCGCATAACCACCACTGTCATGCTCACGACCAGCCTTGCGCTGGGCGGAGGTCTGTTCGCGGCCGGTGCGGCGGTCGCGGCGGACACCCCGGCGTCGGGTGTGACCGCTGTGGTCCAGAACACGATGCTCGGTGAGGCGATCGACGTCCAGGGCAAGGGGACCGTCGAGGGCGGTCTGTTCACCCTCAAGACGGCCGCGGGTGAGAAGCTGCAGACCTACTGCATCGACTTCGACAACCCGGTCTACCTGGACAGCGGCGCGAAGTACCACGAGTCGGACTGGGCGTCGAGCTCCCTCAACAGCAACGCCAACGCCCCCAAGATCCGCTGGATCCTGGAGAACTCGTATCCGCAGGCGAACCTGAAGTCCCTGGCCGCGGCCATCCACGTCGATGACCTGAGCGACGCGGACGCCGCCGCCGGAACCCAGGCCGCGATCTGGAAGTTCTCGGACAACAAGAACGCCGTCCCGCAGAACGAGAACGCCAAGAAGCTGCGTGACTACCTGACCAGCGACGTCAACAAGGGCGTCGCGGCCGAGCCGAAGCCCTCGCTGACGCTCACCCCGGACTCCGTCTCCGGCAAGTCGGGCAGCAAGCTCGGCCCGTTCGTCCTGAACTCCAGCGCCAACGAGGTGAAGCTGGCCGTCTCCGGCGACGCCGCCGACAAGGCCAAGCTGGTGGACAAGGACGGCAAGCCGGTCAACGGCACCCTGGCCGGTCCGATCGCCAAGGACACCCAGCTGTTCCTGGACGTGCCGGCCGGCACCGCGGACGGCAAGGCCGCCGTCAACGCCACCGCCGAGGCCAACGTGCTCAGCGGCCGGGTCTTCATGACCGACGTGGACAACCGGGGTCGCCACAGCCAGACCATGATCCTGGCCGGCTCCACCAAGGTCAGCGTCGCCGCCGCTGCCCAGGCCACCTGGAAGCAGGGCAAGGGCGCGCTGGTCGACAGCTCCGCCAAGGTCGAGTGCGCCAACAACGGCGTGCGCGTCTCCGTCACCAACAGCGGTGACGAGGCCGCCACCGTCACGGTCGACAAGCAGCAGGTGGCCGTCCAGCCGGGCAAGACCGAGAGCGTACTCGTCAAGGTCGCCGAGAAGACCAACTACGACATCAAGGTCGCCGGCCCGAACGGCTACGCCAAGGAGTTCACCGGCGTCCTGGACTGCAAGACCGGCGTGACCCCGACCGGCGCCCCGACCACCCCGGCCGCCACCGGCACCACCACCGCCACCCCGTCGGCCACCCCGGCCGCCGGCCAGCCGACCCCGGCGACCACCAGCGCCGCCCCGGGCACCGGTGGCCTGGCCCAGACCGGTGCCAATGACTCGACCCCGATCCTCGCCGCCGTCGCCGGTGGCCTGGTCGTGGCCGGTGGCGCCGCGGTCTTCGTCCTGCGCCGTCGCGGCCGTCACGGTCGCACCACCGCCTGAACCGCCTGAGTGGGCCGGGGGAGTCGACCTCCTGAGGCCCTGAGCAGCGGAACCGGCCCGGCTCCCCGCAGTTGATGCGGGGAGCCGGGCCTTCGCCGTTCCCGGGGCGGGGAGCGGGGGTTGAGCCGCCGCGGGAGAGGCGGGTGGTCCGCCTGCGGCCACGGATACCCCGGTGGGGTCACCTGGGCGGTTCGGGGGTTCCGGCCGGGTGCGGCACAATGGAAGGCTGCAAGCCGAACTACTCCCGACGACGCCGGAGCGATCTCACGTGGCGGAATACATCTACACGATGCGCAAGGTGCGCAAGGCGCACGGAGACAAGGTCATCCTTGACGACGTGACGCTCAGCTTCCTCCCCGGAGCGAAGATCGGCGTCGTGGGCCCCAACGGTGCCGGTAAGTCCACCGTGCTGAAGATGATGGCCGGCCTGGAGCAGCCCTCCAACGGCGACGCCTTCCTCTCGCCCGGCTTCACCGTCGGCATGCTGCTCCAGGAGCCGCCGCTCGACGAGTCCAAGAGCGTTCTGGAGAACGTCCAGGACGGCGTCAAGGAGATCAAGGGCAAGCTCGACCGCTTCAACGAGATCGCCGAGCTGATGGCGACCGACTACTCGGACGCGCTGCTCGACGAGATGGGCAAGCTCCAGGAGGAGCTGGACCACGCCGAGGCCTGGGACCTGGACGCCCAGCTGGAGCAGGCCATGGACGCCCTGGGCTGCCCGCCCGGCGACTGGCCGGTCACCAAGCTCTCCGGCGGTGAGAAGCGCCGCGTCGCGCTCTGCAAGCTGCTGCTGGAGGCCCCCGACCTGCTGTTGCTCGACGAGCCCACCAACCACCTGGACGCCGAGTCGGTGAACTGGCTGGAGCAGCACCTGGAGAAGTACAAGGGCACCGTCGTCGCGGTCACCCACGACCGGTACTTCCTGGACAACGTCGCCGAGTGGATCCTGGAGCTGGACCGCGGCCGCGCCTACCCGTACGAGGGCAACTACTCCACCTACCTGGAGACCAAGCAGTCCCGTCTCAAGGTCGAGGGCCAGAAGGACGCGAAGCGCGCCAAGCGCCTCAAGGAAGAGCTGGAGTGGGTCCGCTCCAACGCCAAGGGCCGCCAGGCGAAGTCCAAGGCCCGTCTGGCCCGCTACGAGGAGATGGCGGCCGAGGCCGACAAGATGCGGAAGCTGGACTTCGAGGAGATCCAGATCCCGCCGGGCCCGCGTCTGGGCAGCGTCGTCATCGAGGTCGAGAACCTCTCCAAGGCCTTCGGCGAGAAGATCCTGATCGACGACCTGAGCTTCACCCTGCCGCGCAACGGCATCGTCGGCGTCATCGGCCCGAACGGCGCTGGCAAGACCACGCTGTTCAAGATGCTCCAGGACCTGGAGACCCCGGACTCCGGGAAGGTCAAGGTCGGTGAGACCGTCAAGATCAGCTACGTCGACCAGTCGCGCGCCAACATCGACCCGAAGAAGACCCTCTGGGAGGTCGTCTCCGACGGTCTGGACTGGATCAACGTCGGCCAGGTCGAGATGCCGTCCCGCGCCTACGTGTCGGCCTTCGGCTTCAAGGGCCCGGACCAGCAGAAGCCGGCCGGCGTGCTCTCCGGTGGTGAGCGCAACCGTCTGAACCTGGCGCTGACCCTCAAGCAGGGCGGCAACCTGCTGCTCCTCGACGAGCCCACCAACGACCTGGACGTCGAGACGCTGTCCTCGCTGGAGAACGCCCTGCTGGAGTTCCCCGGCTGCGCCGTGGTCATCTCCCACGACCGCTGGTTCCTGGACCGAGTGGCCACCCACATCCTCGCCTACGAGGGCGAGAGCAAGTGGTTCTGGTTCGAGGGCAACTTCGAGTCGTACGAGAAGAACAAGATCGAGCGGCTCGGCGCTGACGCCGCCCGTCCGCACCGGGCCACGTACAAGAAGCTGACCCGAGGCTGACATCCAGCTGTCACAAGGGCCCGGCAGACTGCCCTCCGGGGCGGCCTGCCGGGCCGCGGCCCGTCACCGATCCCCGGCGGCGGGCCAGCCGGACACCGAGGAGACACCCGTGGCTCGCCACATCTACGCCTGCCCGCTGCGCTGGTCCGACATGGACGCCTTCGGGCACGTCAACAACGCGGTCTTCGTGCGCTATCTGGAGGAGGCCCGGATCGACTTCATGTTCACCCAGGCCGCCGAGGCCGGCGCCGGGGAGTTCGCGGGCGGCTCGGTGGTGGCCCGCCACGAGATCGACTACAAGCGCCCGCTGGTGCACCGGCCGGAGCCGGTCACCATCGAGACCCGGGTGACGCACATCGGCGGCGCCTCGCTGACCGTCTCCTACGACATCAAGGACGTCCACGAGGACGGCTCCGAGACGGTGTACGTCCGGGCCTCCACCGTGGTCGTGCCCTACGACCTGGCCGAGGGCCGGCCGCGCCGGATCTCCCCGGTGGAGCGGGAGTTCCTCTCCCGTTTCATGGACGATGCCCCGGTCGTCGCGGCAGTCTGAAAGTCCCACCCCACGACGATCGACCCCACGACGATCGAGCCCACCACGATTCGAGCTGAGCCGCGTTGACCATCACCGTCCGCCTCGCCCTGACCGATGCCGGGGAGGCCGCCGACCTCTCCGCCTTCCTGCTGCGCCTGCTGCGCTTCGACAAGGCGGCGGCCGTGCGGCTGCAGGCGATGGCCCCGGACGGGGACGACGGTGTGCTGGCGGTGTTCGGCCGGCTGCCGCTGGGCGGCTCGGGCGCGCTGGCGATCCGCACCGCCCGGCTGAGCGGTCTGGACGAGCCGGTCGACCTGACGGTCTCGGCCGGTCAGCTGCTGGACGGCGTGGACGCCGAGGCGGGCGCCGTCGTGCTGCCCGCGCCGGTGACCGGTCCGGCCTGGGCCGGGCTGCTACCGCCGAGGGTCGGCTGGCGGTCGGCCGGCACCCCGCCGGTGGCCGAGGTGTACCCCGAGCTGATGGCCCGGGTGCAGGAGTTCCGCGAGCGCAGCGAGGCCGTCCCGGCGCACCACCGCACCCGCGAGGTGCTGGACCGGCTGGCCGACGAGATCTGGTCCCGCCCGGTCACCGCGCTGCCGGAGCTGCCGCTGCGCGCGGTCCACGCCGCGTACGTGATCGGCTTCCTGAAGCCCGGCGTCCCGCTCACCGTGCACCGGGCGGGCGGCTGGCTGCGGCTGAGTGCCCCGGCGGGCTCGGTGGTGGTGCGGACGGCGGCCGCGCCGGGCGCGGGGCTGGGGCTCAGCCCGATCCGGTAGCCCTGTTCCGGTAGCCCTGTTCCGGCAGCTCTGTCCGGGTAGCCCGGTGAGGCGGCTCAGCCCGGGGTGTTGATCATCGACGCGGCCGCGTACGTCAGGTAGTCGAGCAGCTGCCGCTCGTGCTCGGCGGGCAGTTCCAGGCTGTGCACGGCTGCCCGCATGTGCGTCAGCCAGGCGTCGTGCGCGGCCTTGTCGACCTTGAACGGCGTGTGGCGCATCCGCAGCCGCGGGTGGCCGCGGTGCTCGCTGTAGGTGCGCGGGCCGCCCCAGTACTGCATCAGGAAGAGCGCCATCCGCTCCTCGGCAGGGCCGAGGTCCTCCTCCGGGTACATCGGCCGCAGCAGTTCGTCCTCGGCGATGCCCTCGTAGAAGCGGCGGACCAGACGCCGGAAGGTCGGCTCACCGCCGACCTGGTCGAAGAAGGTCTCCTCGCTGAACGTGCCTCGCCGGATCTCTGTCACCCGACCATGGTCGCAGACGCCGGCTGAACGGTACACCAGGACCAAAGGCGTACGACCGATGCCGAGAGTACCTAGCGCCTCTCGGCAGTCCGGGCTCTCCCGCCCGGACGGTCCGTACCGGTGTCACCGGCCACTTCCGTACCAGTGATGCGTGCCGCCGCGAGAGCGGCGACGTTGCGGGCCGCGTTCTCGTCCCGGTCGATGACCGGGCCGCAGGCGTCGCAGTGGAAGGTCCGGACATGCAGCGGCAGTCTGGCTCTCGCCGCGCCGCAGCCGGAACACGTGAAAGTGTCTGGCAAGTGGCACGGGGAACGGTTCGGTGGGCGACACCGATCCGTTCCCCGTGCCTGTTCACGCCGGAAAGGCCCCGGTCAGGCGTCTTCCCACTTGAACAGCTTCCAGGCGATGCCGGTCAGTACGGCCGCGAACAGCAGCAGGCCGCCCATGGTGGGCAGGGCGTCCATGACGCCGCCGCCGCGGGTCAGCACCGACTGGGCGGTGTTGACCAGGTAGTGCAGCGGCATGACCTTGGAGACGGTCTGCAGCCAGCCCGGAGCGCCGTCCATCGGGAAGAACGAGCCGGACAGGAAGGACATCGGCAGCACGATGATCTGCGAGATGCCGTTGGCCGCCTCCTCGGTCTTGGCGACCGAACCGGCCAGCAGGCCGATCGACATGAAGGCGAGCGTCGCGCAGGCCACCAGCGGGATGACAAGCCACCAGTTGCCGGTGAGCTTGAACCCGAAGAAGCTCGTGGCGACCACCAGGAAGACGGTGGTCTGCAGGAGCGCGGTCAGCAGCGAGACCAGGATCCTGGAGCTGACCACCGTGCCGGCGCTGATCGGGGCCAGCCGCAGTCGGCGCAGCACCTTGGACTTGCGCCAGTTGACCAGGGTCAGTGCGGCGCCGAAGACCGCGCCGGTGGCGATGGCCCAGCCGAGCAGACCGGGGGTGAGGAACTGGATCGGCTTGAGTGACTTGTCCTCGACCTGCTGGGCGTCCAGCACGTAGGCCGCCGGCTGGTGGGTGGCCCTCTGGTTGGCGTCCTGGACCACCGAGTTGAGGATGCCCTGGAGCGCGCCGGCGCGGACCTGGTCGGCGGCGGTGTAGCGCAGCTCGACCTTGCCGTCCGGGCCCTGCCTGATCAGCGCGTCGAAGTCGCCCTTGCGGACCTTCTCCAGGGTGGCGGCCTCGTCGTCGGTCCTGGTGATCGTGAGGACCTTGTCCAGCCCGGCCCGCTCGTCGCCCTGGATCGAGTCGAACAGCTTCACCGCGCCGACCTGCGCCACCTTGGCGTGCGGGCTGGCGGACCCCTTGCTCACCGAGCCGAAGAAGACCAGGAACACCAGCGGGAACAGCAGGATGAAGAAGGTCGCGGTGCGGTCGCGCTTCATGCCGAGCAGCATCGCGCGGGACAGGCTCCAGAAGGCGCTGACCCGCTCCCGCCCGCCGGCGGCGTCGGCCGAACCGCCGCGCTGGGCGGGGACCTTCGGCTCGGTGGAGGTGGAGGCGGTCATGCGCGGAACTCCCGTCCGGTCAGCTGGAGGAAGACGTCCTCCAGGGTGGCGCCGCGCACTTCGAGGCCGCGCAGCGCGTTCTGCTCGGCCAGCACGCTGAGCACCGGGGCCGGGAGCCGGGTCGAGACGGAGAGCGAGACGGTGTCGTCCTCCAGGGTGGCGACGTCGGCGCCGGCCGCGGTCAGCAGCTCGCGGGCCCGCTCGACCGGCAGCTGGCCGGAGGCCACGCTGATCCGGACGGTGTCGTCGATCTCGCGGATCAGCGCCGCCGGGGCGCCGGTGTGCAGGATCTTGCCGTGGTCCATGATCGAGACCCGGTCGCAGAGCACCTCGGCCTCGTCCAGGTAGTGGGTGGTCAGGACGACGGTGCGGCCCTCGTTGTTGATGTCCCGCAGCAGGTCCCAGAGGTTGCGCCGGGACTGCGGGTCGAGGCCGGTGGTGGGCTCGTCCAGGAAGACGAGCTCCGGGTCGTGGGCCAGCGCGCAGGCGATCGACAGGCGCTGGGCCTGGCCGCCGGACATCTGGTCGGTGAGCGTCTCGGCCTTGTCGGAGAGGCCGACCCGCTCCAGCATCGCATCGGCCCGCTTGGGACCGACCCCGTAGAACGACGCGAAGGTGCGGATGGTCTCCCGGGCGGTCAGTTTCCGGAAGAAAGCGGAGGCCTGGAACTGCACGCCGATGCGCGGCAGCAGTTTCGGATTGCGCGGCCAGGGAGCCATCCCCAGCAGCTCGACCCGGCCCTCGTCGGGCTTGCGGACCCCTTCCAGGATCTCCATGGTGGTGGTCTTCCCGGCCCCGTTGGGGCCCAGGATCCCGTAGAACTCGCCGGCCTCGACGGTGAAGGACACCCCGTCGACGGCCTGCACATCCCCGTACCGCTGACGGATGCCGTCGGCGGATATAGCTGCAGTCATGTGCCCTGAGAATAGGGCTTACGGAGCGTCTTGTGCACACCGGGGACGGGGATTTGTGGATTCCCTGAGGAAACCGGAAGAAATGCGGGCCGGGCGAAATGTTGAATTCCGCCCGGCCCGACCTGAGTTGTCGCTGACGCACCCTCAGCAGGTCTTCAGGCGCGGTGCACCGTGATCGTCGTCCAGGCGCCGATGTGGATCCGGTCGCCGTCGTTCAGCGGTACGGCGGTGTGCGGGGTGACCGGTTCCGCGCCGCCGTTGACGGTGGTGCCGTTGGTGGAGTCCTGGTCGACCAGCACCCAGCTGCCGTCCGCCTGCTCGGCGAGCAGCGCGTGCTGGTGCGAGGCGCCCGGGTCCTCCGGCGGCACCGACAGGTCGATCTCCGGGACGGTGCCCCGGTGCTGGCTGCGCCGGCCGATCCGCAGCTGGCCGCGGCCGGTCAGCGGGATGCGGCGCTCGGGGCAGTACGGCGGGAAGAACAGGCCGGCCGCCTCGGGGCCGCTGCGGGCCATCATCTCGGTGAAGTAGTCGCGGTCGGCCGAGACCACCGCGATCCAGTTGGCCCGGACCGCCTCCACCGGGGCCGCCTCCGGCTGGGGCTGCGGCATCGGCGGGGCGAGGTGGAAGGAGGTGCCGAAGTCCCCGCCGCGGTTGTTCGGGCCGGGGCCGGCCGGGTGGGCGTACACCGGGCCGGAGTCCTCGCGCACCGAGGCCTCGGGGAAGGCGCCCTCCGGCGGCGGGTAGCCGTAGGTGTGCGGGTACTCGGGCTGGGGCGGCTGCGGGGCGGACGGGGCCTGCGCGGGGCCGCCGTAGGCCGCCGGGATGTTCAGCGGCGGCGCGGGCTGGGCCGGGCCGGGCACCGGCGCGGGTCCGGCCGGGGTCTGGCGGCGCGAGGGCGTGGACAGCTCGTAGTCGTAACCGCACTCCTCGCAGAACCGGCCGGTCTGCGGGCTGCGGCAGATCGGGCAGACGGTCAGGCCCTCGGTGAGGCCCTGTTGCTGCGCGGGCGGCGGGAAGGCGCCGGGAGGCACGGCCCCCGGCGGCGGCACGGCCCCCGGCGGCGGGAAGGCGCCGGGCGGGGGCGGCGGGACCGCCCCCGGCGGCATCGGCGGAGGCAGCGGGGCGCCGAACGACGCACCGCCGTGCTGCGGGTGCCCGGCGGGTGCGCCGGGCGCGGGGTCGGCGCCGGGCGTCGGGACCGGCGGAGTCATCGGGAAGCCGCAGAAGTCGCACCAGTCCTCGGCCTGCGACTCGTGGCCCCTCGGGCAGATCGGCATCAGGTCCCCCTCGTTTCGGGCCGGCACGGTGCGGTGTCGCGCCGGGCGGCCGGCCCGATCACGTCTTCAGCGGTCACTTTTTCACACGTACCGTCTTGGTCGACCGGGTCTCAAGGGTCATCGAGTCGGCCTCGCTCACGTTCTTACGGAATCGAACCGTACCCTCCTTCGGGTCCACCACGTCCACCACCTTCTGCAGCAGCTTGTAGGTGCCCTCGTTCCCGGTCGCGTGGGCGATCCGGACGGCGGCGCCCAGCTTGGCGGTTGCGGTGTCGACGTCCCCGGAGCGGTGGGCCTCCAGGCCCTCCTGGATCGAGGAGGCGAGCTCGGCCTGCCCGGTGTAGTGGGCGACCTGCGGGCTGATCCGGGTGGAGGAGGCCAGGTCGTCGGTCCAGACGGCCTTGACCAGGCCCTGGCTGAGCACCTCGGGGGTGCCGCCGCCGACCTGCGGGGGCAGCACCAGGCTGACCCGGGCGGCGAGCATCTCGTTGCCGACCGAGGCGGCCGGGACCTCGACGCAGACGTGGTAGTCGCGGCTCTCGTCGCCCCAGGAGCCGGTCGGGTAGTCGCCGGCCCGGGGGCCGGCCTCGGCGCGGCGCTCGGTCAGGTCCTCGACCGAGGGGGCGACCTGCTTGACGAACTTCACGGTGGCGTTGGCCGGGGTCCAGATCCGCAGCGCGACGTCGGCGACCTGCTTGCCCATCGCGCCGGCCATCATCGAGCGGAAGTCCTCGGCCAGGCCGGACGGCTCGGCGACGATGTCGACGGTGCCGAGCAGCGCCGAGGAGATCTTGCGCAGCTCGTCGATCCGCCAGTCGGTGCCGACGCCGCGGCAGTCGGCGGTGAAGTGGCCGGTGACCCGTTCGATGTTGCGGGCCAGGTCCTCGGCCGACTCGTGCTCGTTGTTGCCGTCGGTGAGCAGGATGGCGTGCCGGATGGCGATGTCGCGGCGGGTGAGGAAGAGCTTGTCGGCCTTGGCCAGCCAGGTGCCCATCGCGGTGCCGCCGGCCGCGGTGAGGCGGCGCAGCGCCTCCTTGGCCTGGTCGCGGGTGGTCGGCGAGGCGGTGGCCAGGGTGCCGTCGCCAGGGTAGATGTCGCGGGCCTCGTGGGTGCCCGCAACCACGGCGAAGGCGGTGCCGTCGCGCAGGGCGTCGATGGCGGCGGCGGTGGCCTCGCGAGCGCCGTTGATCTTGGTCTTGGGGTAGTCCATCGAGCCCGAGCAGTCGACCAGGATCACCACGGCCGCGTTGGCGTCGGTGCCCTGGGCGGCGTCGGTGAGGCCGAGCGGGCGGCCGCCGGAGGTGCCGCCGCCGGTGGCGGTGACGGTGACGATGGCGTTGACCTCGCGGGCGCCGTCGGCCAGGTACTCGTTCTGGAAGATCTCCACGTCGAACCTGGGCAGGTTCGGCTTCGCCAGTGTTGCCATGGGGCGGTCGGCTCCCGTCGGGTGAGGGGTGGATGTGATCAGGTCGGTGGGCGGTCCGGCGGACGGGGGCCGTCGGGCCGGTCGCGGACGGCCGGTCAGGCCGTCGGCGGGTGCGGCGGCTGCGGCGGGACGGGCGGGGCGGCGGGCGGGGCCGGCAGAACCACCGGTGGCGCCGTCGGGGGCGCGGGCGGGACCGGCGGGCCGGCCGGGGCCGGGGGCAGCGGGGCGGCGGGGGAGCCGATCACCGGGAGGTCCGGCAGGGTCGGATCGTAGTCCTCGAAGTCCTCGTCGCCCCCGGGCGCCTCGGCACCAACCCGGGCCGTCACCGGGAGATTCAGCACCGGTAGGTCCAGTGCGGTGGGCGTCTCCTCGACCTCCTCCACGGACACCCTCGGCGGGTCGATCGGCAGCACCGCGACGGTGATGTTGTCGTGGCCGCCGGCCGCGACCGCGAACTTCACCAGGGTCTGCGCCGCCAGGAGCGGTTCAGCACGGGCGTCCGGCCGGACGTAGTACGCCAGGTCGGTGGCCGCCTCGGCGTAGTTCCACAGCCCGTCGGTGCAGATCAGCAGCACCCCGGGGACGTGCGGGGTGAAGTCGAGGGTGTGCGGCACGACCTCCTCGGCGTCGGCGCCGAGCCAGCCGGTGATCGCGTGGGCGCGCGGGTCGGCGTAGGCCTCGGCCTCGCCCATCAGCCCGGCCTCGACCATCCGGGCCGCCCAGGAGTCGTCCTGGGTGAGCCGGAAGGGCTCGGCCGCGGCGCGGTCGTCCGGGATCCAGTACGCCCGGGTGTCGCCGACCCAGCCGATGGTGACCCGGCCGCCGGCCGCTATCGCGCTGACGTAGGTGCAGGCGGGCGCGTTGAGGTCGGGGCGGGCCGGGCCGGCGCCGTCGGTCGCCAGGTCGGCGACGGCCTTGGCGGCGTCGGCGATCGCGGCGCGCATCGCCTCGACCGGGTCCCGGCCGGCCTCCAGGGAGGTCAGCAGGGACTCGGAGGCGGCGTCGACGGCGGTCTCCGAGGCCTCGTCCGGGCGGTCGGAGGAGGAGACGCCGTCGCAGACCACGGCGACCACGACGGGCTCGCCGTCGGGCAGCGAGGAGGCGGCGACGGTGAAGGAGTCCTCGTTGCGGTGGTGGCGCACGCCGCGGTCGCTGACCCCGGCGACGCCCGCGAGCGCCTTCTCCATGTGGTCGCGCGGGCGCGGCTGGGCGCTCCCGCAGCCCTCGCAGTAGCCGTCCTCGGTGACCTGCGCCCGCCCGCAGTTCACGCAGACCGGCCCGCGCTGCGACGGGACGGCCTCACCGCGGGCGGCGGCCCAGCTGGCGGGCATCGCGCCCGGGGCCGCCCGGCCGTCCCGGCCGGCCCCGCAGCGGCCGCAGAACGCGTCCTCCGGGTCCATCGGCTCGGAACAGCTCGGGCACTCGGTCTGCTGCGGCATCGGCTACACCCACGTCCTGGGGCGGGCCCGGTTGGCCCGTTCCACCATCTCGATCCTGGTCTCGGCCCGGTCGGCCAACCGGGCGAGTACCCGGTAGGACTGTTCCAGGGCGAAGCGCAGTTCCCGCTCCGCGGCGGGTCGTCCCAGCACCATGGTGGTGCCGGCCTGCTGGGCGCCCGCCGACCCGGCGGTGACCCAGCCGAGGGCGGCGCCGAGCACCTCGACCGAGAGCTCCTCGCGGCGCCGGTCGTCCAGGCGCAGCGCGGTGAGCTGGTCGGAGCTCGCGCCGAGGTCGGCGGCCAGCGGGTCGGTGGCGGGGCGTTCGCGCAGCCGGGCGCGGACGGCGGCGATCCGGGCGGCGGTGTACTGGCTGGAGGTGGCCGGGACGGACTCCAGCACGTGCACCGCGCCGGGCCGGTCGTCCTCGGCGAGCCGGACCCGGGCGAGGCCGAAGGCGGCGCTCAGGTAGGAGTGGTCGGTGGTCCACACCAGCCGGTAGAACTCGGCCGCGTCGCCGCCGTCGCCGAGCAGTTCGGCGCAGATGGCCAGGGCCAGCTTGGGCGCGGCCTCGCCGGGGAAGGCGTCGTAGACCGCGTCGAAGGCCTCGGCGGCGGCCCGCAGATCGGCTGTGACTCGCCCACTCGCCTCCGGGCGCTCCTGACCCGACGCCGACGGTCGTCGCTCCCTCGCTCCTTCGTCGCTCCCTCGCTTCTCCCTTTCGGCGCTGGCGCGCCCTTCGGCTCGGGGCGCGCCAGCACCGTTCGCCGAGGCGGCCTCGGCGGCCCCGACCAGGGCGACCAGGCCGCGGTACCAGACCACCCGCCAGTCGTCCGGGTGGTCGTTCTCCAGCTTGGCCAGCTCGTTCACGGCCGTGCTGTGGCGGCCGAGTTCGAGCAGGGCGCGCAGCTCGCGCAGTCGGCTCTCGACCGAGTCGGCGGGGGCGCCGGCCAGTGCGGCGAGCGCCTCCTCGGGGTCGGTGGCGAGCAGGGTGGCGAGGAAGCCGGCGTTGGGGTCGCCCGGGTCGACCCGGGGGACGGGCAGCGCGAGGGCGGCGGCCGCCGGGTCCAGCGCGGCCACCCGCAGCTGTCCCTGCTGGTCGGTGGGCAGCACCAAATCGGTGTCCACGACGCGCAGTTCGGGGCCGAACAGGGTGGAGAGCGCGGGTCGGGGCCGGTCGTCCTGGAGGGCCAGGACCTCCCGCAGCACACCGGTGAGCTGGTCGGCCATCTCCTCGGCGGAGGAGAAGCGGCGGGCCGGGTCCGGGTCGGTGGCGCGGACCAGGAAGCGGTAGTACGACTCGTACGTGGCGAAGACCTCGACGTCCTCGGGGCCGGGCAGCGAGTCGCGGTAGGTGGTGCTGTAGCCCTGGAAGTCGAAGGTGAGCACCGCGAGGGTGCGGGCCACGGTGTACAGGTCGGAGGCGGGGGAGGGGCCGTGGGTGGCGATCTCCGGGGCCTGGTAGCCGACCGTGCCGTAGATCGGGCCGTCGTGGTCGAGCCGGCAGACCGCGCCCATGTCGATGATCTTGAGCGCGTCGCCGCTCTGGATCACGTTGTCGATCTTGAAGTCGCAGTAGATCAGGCCCCGGCCGTGCAGGTACCCGAGCGCCGGCAGCGCCTCCAGCGCGTACGCGATCGCCACCTCCACCGGCAGCGGCTCACGCCGGCCGCCGTCCGGGGTGCGGCGGTCGTTGGCGATGTCCTTGAGCGACTTGCCGCCGACGTACTCCATGACGATGTAGCCGTCGGTGGAGCCGGACTGGAGGTCCGGGTGCTCGGCGAAGTTGATGATCCGGACGATGTTCGGGTGGTCCACCTCGGCCAGGAAGCGGCGCTCGGCGACGGCCGCGGCCAGCGCGTCCTCGTCCCCGGTGTTCAGCAGGCCCTTGAGGACGACCCACTTGTCGTTGACCCGGCGGTCCACCGCCAGGTAGATCCAGCCGAGCCCGCCGTGCGCCAGGCAGCCGACCACCTCGTACTGGCCGCCGACCAGGTCGCCGCGGCGCAGCTTGGGGGTGAAGGAGTACGGCGTGCCGCACTTGGTGCAGAAGCCGTCCGGGCGCCCGGGGCGGCCGTTCTTCTCCCGGCCCACCGGGGCCTCGCACTTGGCGCAGTAGCGCTTGCGCTCGGGCACCTCGGGGTTGGCCAGCACCGCCAGCGACGGGTCGGCGGTCGCCACGGTCGGCACGGTGACCAGGCCGGCGCCCAGCCGGTTGCGGGCGCCCGCGCTGACGCTGCCGCGGGTGGAGCGCACCGAGACCGAGCGGCTGGAGCCGGTGCGGGTCGAGCGGTGCGAGCGGGAGCGGCCGGACATCGAGCGGGAGGAGCCGGTGCGGGCCGACATCGAGCGGATCGAGCCGCTGCGGGCGGAGTCCGGGGCGACCCGCGCGGACGGGACGTAGGGCTGGGTGAGGCCGGTGTCGGCGCCCGGCGGGGTCAGACCGCACTCGTCGCAGTAGCCGTCCGCGTCGATGCTGCCGGAGCAGTCACGCGGGCAGGGCGAGCCGGGGCCGGTGGCCGCCGCCGCCTTCGGGGGTGCCGCGGTGGTGCCGGTGCCGGCTCCGCCCGCCGGTGCCAGTCCGCACTCGTCGCAGTATCCGTCGGCGTCGATCCTGCCGCTGCCGGAGCACTCCGGCCGTACGCACGTCTCGCCCATCAACCTCAGCCCCCCTGTACCTGTCCGTCGACCGGCGTCTGGCCGGCCGCCTCGTGTGACGGCTGCTGCTCGGCCTGTGCCGGGCGCAGCGACTGCTGGAAGCGGGCCACCGCGGCGGCCGCCGCCCGCAGGTCGCAGGGCGCGCTCCAGAGCAGCCAGCGCGCCTTCTCGTACCGCTCGATCACTTCCGGGTCCTCGGAGACCCGCATCCGGGCGGCCATCGCCTTGTAGGCGTCCAGCCGGCCGCGCAGCTCGGCCCGGACGGCCAGCGGCTGGGTCACCTCGGTGAGCGAGTGCCGGGCCCGGGCCAGCTCCTTGGCGGCGGCGTCCTCCAGGGCGTCCAGCAGCGGCGCCAGCCGGCCCCACTGCCCGCCCTGGCGCAGCTCCAGTGCGGTGACGATCCGTTCGCGCAGCGCCGAGGCCGGACCGGGCACCGCCGGGACATCACTGGCCGCTATCTTCGCCAGCACCTCGCCGCGGGCCTGGCGGGCCTCGGCAAGGGTGGCGTCGGCCCGCTGGAGCAGGTCGCCGACGCCCTGGAGACGCTCCTCGGCGTCGTCGCGCAGCCGCAGCAGGTTCTCCAGTTCCAGCCGGACGCCGTCCAGCGCCCGCCCGGCCCGGTCGAAGCGCTCGGTGTCCACCACCCCGGCGGGGGTGGCGAAGGCCGAGCCCTCGGGCACCGTGCCGCGCTGGGCCGGCACCCGGGCCGGGCGCCACAGGGCCAGCGGGTCCTCGCGGACCTCGGTGCGCAGTTCGGTGAGGTCCCGCTCCAGCCCGACCAGGTCGTCGCCCAGCGGGTGGCTGCCGGCCCGCACGCCGAGCGAGGCGGCCAGGGTCTGCACCCGGTGGAGTTCGGCCAGCAGCAGGTCGATCCGGGCCGGCAGCGCCGACCAGACCGCGTCGGCGGCGCTGACCACCTCCAGCACGGTGGCGTACCAGGAGTTCATCCGGGTCATCAGCGCGTCCAGGCTGATCCGCTCGACCAGCTTGGCGGGCGCGCCGAGCAGCTGCGGGCCGTCGGGCACCGCGCCACCCGGGACGGTCACCGCGTCGCCGGTCAACAGCTCACTGAGCTCGGCGAGTTCGGGCGCGCCGGGCTTGGCCTTGCGGGCCCGCACGGCGCGCGCCGAGGCGAGCGCCTCGGAGTACCGGTCGAACAGCGCCCAGAGCAGCGGCAGTCCCTTGCCGGCGACGGACCAGCGCTCCAGGGTGCGGCCGGACAGCTCGGCGCCGTCCAGCAACCGCAGGCCCGGGTGGTCCTGCAGGGCGAGCAGCGCCGACTCGACCGCGTCCCGCTCCGCGCCGAGGCGCGCCAGCGCGCGGTCCACCTCCTCCCGGCTCAGTACCGGGCCAGCCGATGCCGCCACCGCGGTGTCCTTCCTTCCTCACGTGTGATCCCGACGTTCGTGACGTGTGATCCCACGACAACCCCCGTGTCCACCACCGGTCTCCCCGTGGTGATCGTCCCGAACCCTAGCCGGTGACCGTTCCGGCGGCGCGGGCGCGGGGCGTCAAGACCGCGTCAACGCCCCGCGTCCGCAGCGGTCCGTACCCGTCTCAGTGGGGCACGGGCCAGTAGTGCTCGGCGTCGTTGAGCATGTACGGCTTGAGCCAGCGGTCGTACGAGCGCCCCCACTCGCCGCTCGCGTGGTAGTCGGCCAGCACCTGGTTGACCCGGGCGGTCAGGTCCGGGCTGGTCTTGAGCATGGCGACGCCGATCACCTCCGGCTGGATGTCGCCGTCCACGATCCGCACGGTCTGGTCCTGGGCGGCCTGACCGGCCGCCAGGCCGTCGTCGGTCATGGTGGCGTCGACCTTGCCGAGCTGCATCAGGACCAGGCAGTCCAGCTGGTTCTCCTCCACCGTCAGGTGCGCCTTGGCGTCCCTCTTGACGCCCTTGGCGGGGTCGAGGACGTCGGCGGCCGTCGACCCCTTGGCGACGCAGACGTTCTTGCCGCCGATCGCCTCGTCGAGGTTCTTCGCCGGGGAGGTCTTCGGGACCAGCACCCGCTGGGTGATGCTGAAGTAGGGCTTGGAGAAGGCGACGTCCCCCATCCGCTTGCAGTTGACGGTCATGGTGCGGACGATCAGGTCGACCCGGCCCAGCTTCACCGCGTCGACCCGGTCGGCGGTGGCCACCGGCTTGAGCACCACCTTCTCCGGGTCGCCCATGATGGCGGTGCCGATGGCCCGGGCCAGGTCGATGTCGAAGCCCTCGATCTGGCCGGTGTTCGGGTTGCGGGCGCCCCAGCGGTAGCTGTTCTGGTCCACGCCGATCACCAGGCTGCGCTTGGCCTTGATGGCCTTCACCGCCGGGCCGTCCGCCGAGCTCGGCGGCACGCTGCCGTAGATGTCGCAGGTGTCGGACTGGTCCTGGGTCTGCTGCACGGCCTGCGGCGCGCTGGTCGCGGCGGTCGGCGCGGCGCCGGAGGGGCCGCCCCCGCCGAGCACGGCCGCGCAGGCCGCCAGCACTGCCAGCGCCGCGGCGCTCCTGGTCGGTACGGTTCTGCTGCGCATGTGTCCGTTCCCCTTCACCGGTACTCGGCCAGTCGCCGGCCCAGACCCCGCAGCGCGGCGGTCGCGGCCACCAGGCCGAGCACCGCGGCCGCGCCGGCCGCCAGGCGCAGGTCCCCGGCGGTGCCCTCGGCGGCCTTCTTGAACTGGGCCTGCTCGATGTCGGCGGCCTGGGCGAGCGCCCGGTCGGTGCCGTTGAAGGCGGCGTCGGCGGTGTTGGTGGTGTCGGTGGCCGACACCGTGGCGTTCAGGGCTCCCTGGTAGTCGGCGTTGTCGACCTCGGCCGTGCGCGCGGCGACGTACCGGTCCTGCCACAGGTCGTACTGGTCGGCGGCGGTGGCCAGGGCCTGGTTCGCGGCGCCGGGAGCGAGGACCATCGCGTTCGACAGCGAGCCGCCGCGCAGCTGCATCGGGACCGTTTTGCCAGCCGTTCCGGACAGGTGCTTGGTGACGTCCGCGTACTGCGCGCCGTACGTGGCGGTGGAGCCGCGCGCGACCAGGTTCAGGTTCTCCGCCAGCCGGGCGGTCAGCACGTCCACCCGGGCCGAGTTGAGGGCCCGCAGCGGGGTCGCGCCGTCGTGGTCGCTCTTCTCCAGGGCCGAACCGGTGGTCAGCCCGGCCACGGTGAGCCAGAGCGTGCCAGCCAGGACGGCGGCGGTGGCGCCCAGCAGGCCGATGTTGAACACCCGGTTGGTGCGGCGGAACAGGGTCAGCTGCACCCACCCCAGCGCGGCCAGGGTGAGCACCGCCAGGCCGTACGCACCCCACGGCACCGACTGGGCCGCGGCGTAGTCGTCGGCCAGCTCCTTGGTCTCGATGGTGTTCAACTCGGCGGCGGCCGGGAGCAGGACGTTCTGCATCTGCGCGGAGGCGTACCGCAGATAGGCGCCGCCGAGCGGGATGCCCTGCCGGTTGTCGGCCCGCGCGGTCTCCACCAGACCGGCGTACACCGGGAGTTGCTGGTTCAGTCGGGCGAGTGAGTCCTGGGCCGGGGAGGTGGACGTCGTCCGGGCGGCGGCCTGGGCGATCAGCTTGGCGGCCTGGGCGAGGTCCTGCTCGTAGCGGTCCCGGACGTCCTTGGGCTCGGCGCCGGCCAGCAGGAAGCCGGTGGCCGCGGTGGTGGCGGCGTCCGCCAGCGAGCGGTGTATCTCGGCGGCGTCCCGGCTGAGCGGCTGACTGTACGAGACCACCCGGTCGGCGGCCGTGGCCCTGGTCTCCAACTGCCAGGCGGTGAGCCCTCCGAAGGCCACGGTGAGCACCGCGAGCACCACCCCGGCCAGCCGCAGCCGGCCCGGGGGCGTCCGGGTGGCCTGGGTCAGGCGGGCGCGCACGCCGCGCTCCGGAGCACCGGCCCGGGGGCGCTTCGCGAGCTGCGGCTGGGCGCCGGGTCTGGCGGCGGGGACGCCCGGGGGAGGTGCTCCCGGTGCTGCCCCCGGTGCGCCGAACGGGGGCGCTCCCGGTCCGGCCGGTGGACCGCTCGGCCGCGCCGGGAACGCGGCGCCCGGTGCGCCGTTGCCTACTGGTGATGCCACCCGCCTCATCCTCCCCTGGGTACGGACCCGACACCCGGGGCCCGACCGATGGCAGCAGTATGGCCGTGACTTCTCCCGGCCACACCTGACTTGCGCCGATCTTGAGCATGTCGTGCACGGTTTCCGCACGCTCTCGTACGGCTCGGTACGACTTGTACGGCCCGGTGTGCGGCCCGGCGCGGCTCGTGAGTCCGTAACGGCGCGGCGGAGAGGTGGCGACCCGTGCGACGCGGGCGGCGCCCCTGGCGGTTCCATCAAGCGACTTCCGAGGTGGGGCACACGCCCGCTCCGTACCATGGGCCCCATGCGACTGCTTGGAACGATCTCACCCGACCGCCCGCTGCTCGTCGTCGCCGTCCGTGAGGAGGCCGCCCACCTGGACGAGCGCCTGCCCGTGCTGCTCACCGGGATAGGGAAGGTCAACGCCGCCGTGGCCCTGGCCACCGTGCTCGCCCAGGGCGAGAAGCCCTCCGAGGTGATCAACCTCGGTACGGCCGGCGCGCTGCGCCCCGGCTGGGAGGGCATCCACCACGTGGTCCAGGTGATCCAGCACGACCTGGACACCGAGGTCCTGCAGACCCTGACCGGCCGCAGCCACGGCGGCCCGCTGGTGGTCGGCAAGGGCGACGGCCCGGTGCTGGCCACCGGCGACCTGTTCGTCGACTCCCCGGCCGCCCGCGAGCGGCTGGCCGAGCACGCCGACCTGGTCGACATGGAGGGCTACGCCGTCGCCACCGTCGCCCACCGGGCCGGGGTTCCGGTGCGGCTGGTGAAGTACGTCAGCGACGAGGCCGGGGACGGCGCGGCGCACACCTGGCGGGAGTCGGTGGACGGCTGCGCCCGGCACCTCGCCGACTGGGCGCACGCGCAGGGCTGGTGACGGTCCGTCCGGCCGGTGCCGGTGCCGGCGGCTAGGGTGGCGCGGTGACTTCGAACACCACGCCGCAGAGCACCGCGCCCCAGAGCACCGCGCCCGAGAACACCGCGCCGCACAAGCTCACAGACCTCCGGCCGCCGTCGATGAACGCCGACGAGCGGACCACCCTGCTGGCCTTCCTCGACTACCTGCGCGAGGCCGTGATCGGCAAGGTGGACGGCGTCTGCGACGAGGACGCCCGGCGCCCCGGCGTCGCCTCCGGCACCAGCCTGCTGTGGCTGGTGCGGCACCTGACCGTGGTCGAGCTCAACTGGTTCGAGTGGGCCTACGCCGGGCTGGGGGAGGAGCCGCTGGAGACGGACACGGTCGCGCTGGACGGTGCCGTCCTGGCTGACGCGGTCGCCGCCTACCGGGACGCGGTCGCCCGGTCCAACGCGGTGGCCGCGGCGGCCCCGGACCTCGACCGGCCGGGCGTGCGCTCGCTGCGGCCCGACGCCGCCGAGGGACCGTCGCTGCGCTGGGTGCTGGTGCACATGATCGAGGAGACCGGGCGGCACGCCGGGCACGCGGACATCATCCGCGAGCAGCTGGACGGCGCGATCGGGCGCTGAGTCCTCCGTTCCTTCGGGTGGGAGGGCGGTCGCCCTCCCACCCGCCTTCTCTCGTCCTAGTCGCGGAAGGCCGAGAGGTCGAAGGCCGCCAGCCGCTCCGGGTCGGCGATCACGTCGATCGCGGTGATCGCGCCGTCCACCACGGTGAACGCCATGATCGACAGCGCCCGGCCGTTGTCGCCGATGACCACCGCGCCCGCGGTGCCGTTGACCAGCGCCGGGCGGGCGAACGGCGACAGCTTGCCCCACATGGCGGCCTGGCCGGCCACCGTCGCGGCGCCGGTGAGCACCAGGGTGTGCCGGGCCAGCGCGGCCCCGCCGTCCGAGCGCAGCACCACGTTCGGGTCGAGCACCGCGACCAGCGCCTCCAGGTCGCCGTTGCGGGAGGCGGCGAAGAAGGCGTCCACGGCGAGGCGCTGGCGACCCAGGTCCGGGTCGGGCGCGGGCGCCTGCCCCTGCACCTTGCGGCGGGCCCGGCTGGCGAGCTGGCGGGTCGCGGCCGCCGTCTTCTCGATCAGCGGCGCGATCTCCTCGAACGGCACCGCGAACATGTCGTGCAGCACGAAGGCGACCCGCTCGGCGGGCGACAGCGACTCCATCACCACCATCAGCGCCAGACCGACCGAGTCCGCGAGCATCACCTCCTGCTCCGGGTCGACCACGCCCTCGCGGCGCAGCAGCGGGTCCGGGATGCGTTCCGGGCCGGTCTCCCCGTCCGGCCCGGTCGGCACCAGCGGCTCCTCGCGGCGCTGGGCGCGGTCGCGCAGCAGGTTCAGGCAGACCCGGGAGACCACCGTGGTCAGCCAGCCGCCGAGGTTCTCCACCCCGGCGGTGTCGGTGCGGTCGTACCGCAGCCAGGCCTCCTGGAGCGCGTCCTCGGCCTCGCTGATCGAGCCGAGCATCCGGTACGCGACCGCGCGCAGATGCGGCCGGTGCTCCTCGAATCGAGCGGTCCGGGAAGATTTCTCGTCCACCGTGTCACATTCCTTCGTCGCCTCGGGTCAGGGCAGCAGGAGCTACCCAACAACGGGTACGGCGGGGAGATCAACTCCCGGTCGGGGACGAATCGGAGACGACCGTGACGAACAACCTGGTACTGGTCACCGGCGGCACCGGCACCCTGGGTCGGCAGGTCGTACCGCTGTTGCGCGCGGCCGGGCGCGCGGTTCGGGTGCTCAGCCGGCAGGAGCGCGCGGCCGGGGACGGCGTGACGTACGTACGCTGCGACCTGCTCGGCGACCCGGCCGAGGCGGACGTCCGGCTGCACGGGGCGCTCGCGGGCGTCGACACCGTGCTGCACCTCGCGGGCGGCCCCAAGGGGGACGACGAGGCCACCCGGCGGCTGGTCGCGGCCGCGCGGCGGGCCGGGGTGCGGCACCTGGTGTACATCTCGGTGATCGGCGCGGACAAGGTGCCGCTCGGCTACTTCCGCGCCAAGCTCGCCGCCGAGGAGTCGGTGACCGGCTCGGGCCTGCCGTACACGGTCCTGCGGGCCGCCCAGTTCCACGACCTGGCGTTCACCGTGGTCGAGAAGATGACGAAGCTGCCGGTCGTCCCGGTGCCCGGCGGGGTCCGCTGGGAGCCGGTGGACGTGCGCGAAGTCGCCGCCCGGCTCGTCGAGTTGACCCTGGACGAGCCGGCCGGGGCGGTGCCCGACCTGGCCGGTCCGACGGTGTACGAGATGGGCGAGCTGACCCGGGGCTACCTGGCCGCGCAGGGGCGCCGCTTCCGGCAGATGCCCGTACGGGTGCCGGGCGAGCTCGGACGCGCCTACCGGGCCGGGGACAACCTCGCCCCGGCCGGTGCCGAGCACGGGCGGCGCACCTGGGAGGAGTTCCTGGCCGAGCGGCTCGCGGCCTGAGCTGTCGCTACGGCCCTAGGGTGTCTGCCATGTCATTCCTCGATCGTGTTCGTGCCACCCCCGTCGCCGTCGACTACCTGCTCTGGCCGGGCGACTTCTCGCTCGACGCCTACTCGCACGTGGAGGAGGTGGTGCTCGCCTCCGGGGAGGCCCTGGAGGAGGTGGCCAAGTGCGGTGCGGGTGGCACCTTCTTCCTCTGCGGCGAGGGCGGCGACGAGCGGCCCGTGCTGTACGCCGACTCCGAGGGCGGTGCGGCCCTGATGGCCGTCGGGCTGGAGGAGATGGTCCGGCTGCTGCTGGCCCTGCCGTGGTGGCGGGACTGCGTCCGGCTGACCGAGGAGGAGAGCGCCGAGGCGGCCGAGGCGTTCCTGGAGGAGGAGCCCGACCTGTTCGCTGACCGGGACGCGGCGGCGGCCGCGCTCGGGCTCGAAGTCCCCACGGTGGCCGAGGCGTTGGCGCGGCTGCGAGAGGTCGCGTTCGGCCTCGGGGAGCGGTACGTGCTGCTCAACGCGGTGGAGGGCAACGCGTACGAGCCGCTGCTCAGGGCGTAGCGGGGCTCAGGCCTCGGCGGCCCGGAGGACGGCCTCCGTGGCGACCACCTTGGCGAAGCGCATCGCGTGCAGGGTGGTCGCGGTGGCGCGGGCGAGTTCGGCGGCGGGGACGGTGGTGCCGTCGGGGCCGGTCATGTCAAAGGTGTGCATGGCGTCGGTCGGGAAGATCGCGTCGTAGCCGAGGTTCCCGGCCATCCGGGCCGTGGTCTCGTTGCACGCGTTGGTGATGATCCCGGTGACCACCACCTGCCGGGCGCCGCGCTGCTGGAGCCAGGCGTGCAGGTCGGGGGTGCCGTAGAAGGCGCTGTTGACGGTCTTGGCGATGTGCAGGTCGGGGGTGATCGCGGCGACGAAGTCCTTGAGCGCGTGGCCGGGCGTGCCCTCGACCAGCGGGCCGGCCGAGGAGGCGTGCTGCGCGGTGACGATCGGGCGGCCGGTGGCCTGCCAGGCGGCGATCAGCTCGGCGATCCGCTGCTCGGCCCGGGGGGTGTCGCGGGGGCCCCAGAAGTCCTGGTCCTCGAATCCCTGCTGGACGTCGATGAGGAGCAGGACGGCGTCGGGGGCGAGGGGGTCGAAGGCGTCGGTGTTCGTCATGGGATTCATGGTGCCGCGAACGGCCAGACAAATGTCTTGGACATTTGTATTGCACGCATGTCTGACTCTGGATATGGTGATCGCATCGACCGCTCCACAAGGGGGAATTGAAAATGAGCGACGCCATCCGCAGTGAACTGACCGTCGACGGCCGCCGTCTGTCCTACCTGGACTTCGGTGGAAGGGGCCGCCCGCTGCTCGCGCTGCACGGGCACCTGTCCGAGGGCGCCATGTGGGCCCGGCTCGCGGAGGAACTCCGGGGCGACTGGCGGGTGATCGCGCCCGACCAGCGCGGCCAGGGCGAGTCGGAGCGGGCCGGGGACTACTCGCGGGAGGGCTACCTCGCCGACATCGAGGCGCTGCTCGACCACCTCGGGCTGGAGAAGGTCGTCCTGCTCGGTCACTCGCTCGGCGGGATCAACGCCTACCAGTTCGCCGCCCGCCACCCCGAGCGGGTCGAGGCGATCGTCGACATCGAGGCCCCGGTGGTGCTCGGCCTGGAGGGCCCGCACCCGCTGGCCTTCCTGCTCGACCTGCCGTACGACGCCCCGAGCCGGGAGGTGCTGATCGCCGCGCTCGGCCCCGCCGCCCCGTACTTCGCCGATCGGCTGCGGGAGAACGCGGACGGCAGTTGGCGGCTGCCCTTCCACCCCAAGGACATGTACGACTCGGAGGAACTGGTCCACGGCGATCACTGGGCCGACTGGACGGCGACCTCCTGCCCCGCGCTGCTGGTGCGCGGCAGCGAGGGCGTGATCCCGGCCGGGCAGGCGGCGGAGCTCGTCGCCCGCCGCCCCGGGACGGTCGCGGTCGAGCTGGTCGGCGACCACCTGCTGCCGGTCACCGCCGCTGACGATCTCGCCGCCGCCGTGCGGGAGTTCCTCGGGACCCTCAAGGTGTGTGCGGTGGCGGTCTGACCGGCCCGTCAGCGGGCGACGGAGAGGGCGAGGGTGGCGACGGCCAGGGCGAGGTAGCCGGCGGGGAAGTAGAGGTTGTGGAGCACCCGGGTGCGGACGTGGGTGGCCACGGCGCCGATGTAGAACAGCACCAGGCCCACCGCGGCGGCGATGCCGAGCGGGGGGAAGGCCACCAGGCCGATCAGCAGCCCGGCGGCCCCGGCGGCCTTGAGTGCGGCCAGCCGCGGGATCCAACTCCTCGGGACGTCCACCTCGGCGGAGTTGGCCAGGACGAAGGGCGCCTCGGCGAAGTCCGCGGCGGCGATTCCGGCGTTGGCGGCGATGGCGGCGACGGCCACGATCACGTACGCGATGGACATGGGGCTCCTTCGTTGCTGACACGGGTGCTTGCTCGCCGTCCAGCCTCTTCAGGCCCTCGTCCTGCGTCCAATACCTGCTTCCATAACCTGATGGAATGGATGTGGACACCCGGCTGCTGCGCTATTTCACCGCCGTCGCGGAGGAAGGCAGCCTGACCCGCGCGGCGGAGCGGTTGTACGTCTCCCAGCCCGCGCTGACCAAGCAGATCCGGCAGCTGGAGAACGGCCTCGGCACCCCGCTGTTCGTCCGCTCCCGGGCCGGGATGGCGCTCACCGAGGCCGGCCGCGCCCTGGCCGCGCGGGCGCCCGGGCTGCTGGCGGCCTGGGACGCCGCGCTGCGGGAGACCAGGGCCGCGGCGAGCCGGGCCGAACGCGTCCTTCGGGTCGGCTTCCTGGCCAGCGCCGCCAACGAGGCCACCCCGCGGATCGTCACCGAGTTCACCCGCCGCCGCCCGGGCTGGCGGGTCGACATGCGGCACGCCACCACCTGGTCGGACCCGACGGCGGGCCTGGCGGAGGGGAACGTGGACGCGGCGCTGCTGCGGCTGCCGTTCCCCGGGCAGGAGCAGTTGCGGGTGGCCGAACTGTCCACCGAGCCGCGCTGGGTGGCGCTGCCCTCGGCGCACCCGCTGGCGGTCCTGGAGGTGGTCCCGTTCCGGGAGCTGTGGGACGAGCCCTTCGTCGCCGCCCCGGCCGAGACCGGCGCCTGGCGGGACTACTGGGTCGCCGCCGGCGAGCGCGAGGGGCACCCGGTGCGGATCGGCGCCGTCGTGGACCAGCCTGACGACTGGCTGAGCGCCATCGCCAACGGCTACGGGGTCGCGCTCGCCCCCGAGTCCACGGCCCGCTTCTACGCCCGGCCCGGGATCGTCTACCGGCCGGTGAGCGGCGTCAGCCCCAGCCGGATCGGGGTCGCCTGGGCGCCGGTGGACGACGGCAACCCGGTGGTGCGGGACTTCGTGCGGTGCTGCGTCGAGAGCTCGGAGGCGTGAGCTGCAGGGGGAGGAGGGGGCGGAGGGGTGGCGGCCCTCAGCGCCGCCACCCCCGTTGGCTTCTCGGCAGCGGGGCCGGGATTCGTTGAGTCAAACCCCACGGTGGGGTGAAGTCCGGTGGGGATCTGCGCGGGGTTCGGTGCGGATCCCCTGCCCCGGGCGGGTTCAGAGCGCGACGGAGTCGCGCAGCCGCTTCTTGTCCGGCTTGCCGACCGAGGTCAGCGGGATCTCCGTGACCAGGTGCAGGGCCTCCGGTGCGTAGATCCGGCCCTTGTGCGCGGTGACGAACGCGCGGACGTCCTCCAGCTGCGGCCGCTGCCCCGGTGCGGGGACGACCGCGACGTGGACGTGCTCGGCCTGCTGGGCGTCGCGGACGCCGAAGACGGCGCACTGGGCGATCGCCGGGTGGGTGAGCAGCAGGTCCTCCACCTCGGAGGGGTAGACGTGCCCGCCGACCACGATGATCTTGTCCTTGATCCGGTCGGCCAGGTAGAGGTAGCCGTCCGCGTCGAAGTAGCCGATGTCGCCGGTGTTCAGCCAGCCGTCGCGCAGCACCTCGGCGGTGAGGTCGGGCCGCTTCCAGTACCCGGCCATGAGGGTGGCCGAGCGGACGTGGATCTCGCCCTGTTCGCCGGTCGGCAGCTCGGCGCCGTCGGCGGAGCGGATCACCACCTCGACGCCCGGGAGGGGCCGGCCGACCGAGATCTGGCCGCCGTGCCCGACCCGGTGGTGCTCCTGCGGGGAGAGCGCGGCGATGTTCTGCGCCTCCGACATCCCGTAGGCGCTCCACAGGACCGGCCCGAACACCTTGAGCGCCTCGCGGATGCGGGTCGGCGAGGAGGCGCAGCCGCCGTACAGGATCCGGTTCAGGCTGGACAGGTCGCTGCTGCCGATCGCCGGGTGGTCCAGCAGCTGGTAGAGCAGCGGGGGCAGGACCCACAGGTCGGTGATGCGCTCGCGCTCGATGGCGGCCAGCACCTCGCCGGGGTCGAAGGAGCGCTGGATGACCACCGAGCCGCCGTGGTGGAGCGTCAGGTCGGCGAGCACGCCGGAGAGGTGGGCGAGCGAGGTGGCCGCGAGCAGACGGGGTGCCGTGTCCTTCGGGCCGAACGGGACGTCGAAGGCGCTGCGGTAGGGGCCGTGCAGGATGACGATGCCCTTGGGGATGCCGGTGGTGCCGCCGGTGTGGCGGATGCTCAGGTCGTCGTCCGGACCGATCCGGACGTCCGGCGGCTGGGCGGGGCGGTGGGTGGAGGCGGCGATCACGTCCTCGCCGATGGCCTCCGGGCCGGGGCCCAGGGTGAGGACCGTCGGCACGTCGACCAGGGCGAGCAACTCGGGTGCCGTCGCGTACCGTTCGACGTCCACCAGCAGGACGGCGGTGTCGACGCTGGTCACGATCTCGGCCAGGATCGGGGCGCTCATGCCGTCGTACAGGTTCACCAGGCGGGCGCCCGCGATGCCGGCGGCGTAGCGGGCGCTGAGCGCCTCGGCGGTGTTGCCGGTGAGCAGGGCGACGGTCATGCCCCGGGTCACGCCGCGGGCGATGAGCTCGTGGGCGAGGCGGTAGGTGGCGGCGGCGAACTCGCCGGCGGTGATCCTGACCCCGTCGGCGGTGGTGATGGCCGACCGGCCGGGGTCGGCGGAGAGAGACCGGAGGATCAGGGCGGGGGCGCTGATGAACTCCGCGTCGGGCATGGCCACTTCTTCTTTGTAGTTTGCAACCATGTCGACAGCCTAACCCCATCCTCCGCACCGGGGCGGGTAGTTGGTGATCAGGACGGTATCGGTGAACGCCAGGTCCGGGTGGAACTCGTCGGCGAACTCGTAGCCGGGCCCGCCGGTGCCGTTGCCCAGGGGGTCGCCGCCTTGGATCACGAGGCCGTCGATGATCCGGTGGAAGACCATGCCGTGGTACAGCGGCTCCCTGCTCGGCCGGCCCGTGTTCGGGTCGACCCACTGCCGGTTGCCCTGGGCGAGATCCACGAAGTTCCGGACGGTCTTGGGGGCGTGGTTCGGCGGCAGCCGGATCACGATGTCGCTCTGGTTGGTCTTCAGCGTCGCGTACAGCTCGTCGGCCATGACATTCCTTCGCCACGTCCAACTGGTCCGGCCAGTCTCCAGACCGGACGGCGGGCCCCGAAGCGGCGACACGGCAGCTCACCCGCACGGGTGGCACCGGGGCGAACAGGTGTCCGGCCCTGACACCTTCGGCGCCATCTCGGCGAGCATCCCCGCGACCGGGGGCCGGGGCGGGGATGGTGGCGTGGGCGGCCGGAGCTTCGGGGCCGCCGATCAACATTCGAGCGAGATTGGCGACAGCGTGAGCGAGCGAGTGACCGGCGTGGTGAAGTGGTTCAACGCGGAGAAGGGGTTCGGGTTCATCAGCCCGGACAGTGGTGGCGCCGATGTGTTCGTGCACTTCAGGGCCATCAAGAAGCAGGGGTTCAAGAGCCTTGAGGAGGGGGAGGCCGTCTCCTTCGAGATCACCCAGGGCCAGAAGGGGCCCCAGGCGGAGAACGTCGAGGGCGTGAACCCGTAGGCGCTTTCGCGGACGCTGCGCAGGAAGTCGGCCGCGCCGACTTCCTGCGCGCGGTGCGTCCTGCGCGTGCGGTCCCGGGCCACGAGCTGGTCGATGACGCGGCGGTCGCCCTCGGTCTTCAGGGAGTCCGGCGGAACACGGCCGTAGTTGTGGCCCAGGTGCCGAGCCAGGTCGAACAGCGATCATCTCCGCTGCTCAGGAGGCGAGTTCGGCTTGGCGAAGGCTGTGGAACATCGCGGGTGCCGCCCAGCCGCGCAGGGCAGCCTGGATCGCCGCTCGGAACGCGACGTCGGCCGTGCGGGCGTCGAGGGCTCCGGCCAGTTCGAGCGTCACAAGGCCGTGCAGGGTGACCCAGAGTGAGAGGGCGATCGACGTCGCCTCGCCGGCGAGGACGGAACGGGCCACGGCCCGGTCGATCGCCGCGATGAGCGGCCGGATGGGGTCACGGGTGCCGACGGCGCCCGACGGATCGAAGGATTGCGCCCCTCCGAACAGCACCGTGTACAGGTGGCTGTGTCCGCATCCCCATCGCCGGTAGGCGATGGCCAGGGCATAGAGGTCGTTGAGGGGTTCCTCCGAGGCCGGCACCGCTGACAAGTCCTGGAACAGGCCGGCGACAGCCCGGTCGCGCACCGCTCCGATCAGTCCGTCCTTGCCGCCGAACAGCGAGTACACCGCCGTCGTCGACGTGTCGGCGGCAGCCGCCACGGCGCGGACCGTGACCGACTCCCGCGGGCCCGTGGCCAGCATCTCGGTCGCACACGCCACAAGCCGCTCTTTGACCGCTTCGTCGTTCGTTCTCGGTCTGCCCATGAGGAGAAGCCTACCCTCTCTGATAACGTTGTTTTGAAACAGTGTTCTGAAACTTGGGGGGCACCATGGACACATTCGGCATGCGCCTCGTCCGCTTCGCCGGACGCTCACTGCTGGCGCTGACTGCCGTCGCGGCACTGGCTGTTGTCTTTCTCGCGTTGATCGTCCTCACGGACGGGGCCGGCTCGGGACTCGCCGCTTGGCTGACGACGCTCGGAGTCGCTTCTGCCGCCGCACTGTGGCGGAGCCGGGGCCGTAGCCGGGCGGCGAAGCTCAGGCTGTTCGGGTCAGTGGCCGTCGCGGCGGCGTTGACGGCGACGGTCTGTGTCCCGACCGCGCCCACGACCCGGCAGTACCCGCCCGACCTGCCCTTCGTGGCCGTACAGCACTGGACCCTGGACACCGGCAGCAGGGTCGCCGTGTACCACTACCCGCCTGCGGGCTCCGGCACCCGACACCCGATCCCGCTCGTGTACCTCAACGGGGGGCCGGTTCGCGGCGTGTCGCTGCTCGACCACCGGTTCCTGCAACTCCTGGCCGGCCGGGGCTACGACGTCTACGCCTACGAACAGGCCGGCGGCGGACGCAGCGACCTGCTCCCCATGGAGCAGTACACGATCTCCAGGTCGGTCCGTGACCTGGACGCCTTCATCCACCGCCTGGGCAACGGCGAGGCCGACGTCCTCGGATTCTCGTCAGGCGGGGTCGTACTCACCCGAGCCCTGGCCGACCCCTCCGTCGCCGCACAACTGCACCGGGCGATCATCGCCGAGCCCGGCCCGATGGACGGCCCCACATCGCGAATCACCGGAAACACGGGGCGTCCGTCCGCGCGCGACCTCGCACCGGGCGTGACCGGCCCGCGATCGACGCGCATCCCCCGGTACGCCGTGGCGTTCGGCCTCATGAAGCTCGGACTCCTCACCCCCGACACCGGACTGATCGGCCAGGCCGAAGGCGACAACGCGTTCACCGCCGCTGACCTCGGCAGCGATACCGCATCCGACTACTGCGCGCGCGACGCGCATCGCATCCCGTCCGAAGACACGCCACGGAACTTCTCCTTCAGCCCCGTCGCCAGCATGCGCGTCCAGCAGACGGTGAAGGACTCCCCCTCCATCGCCCCGCAACTGGGGCGATCGAAGACGCCCACCATGCTGATGATCGCTGAGTGCTCCCCCAAGGTGCGCCAACAGGAGACCACCATTCTCGCCGACGACCCCGCCGTCCAGCGCACCCAGTACATGCCCGGAGTCGGGCATCACATGTGGAACGGCCTGGACGACAACAACGACCGAGCCGCCGCTGTCATCACCGCTTTCCTCCAGGACGAGCCGGCACCTCTGCCGAACTACCCCACTCGCGAGGAAATCCCCGCCTTCCTGAGTGATCACAGGTGACGCGCCGGTAGACCGCCATCGGCATGAGGCGGCGAAGCCCGGAGCTGCGGGGCCCGGAACTGCCAACCGCAGTGCGCGGTCGACCCGCTGTCGGGGCCGGGTAGCGCGGTGCGGGTTCCTCCGGTGGCCACCCGGGACGTGACCACCGGTTGGACGGGCGCCCCTCGACCAGCATCGCGAGCCCTTCCCGTGATTCGAACGGGACCGGTTCTGCCCCCGTTCTCGGCCTTGCAGCGGATCAGCCGACGGCATCGAGGATCGGTGCCCAGGTGGCACCGGTGAGTGCGGCCACCACCTGCTGGTCGGAGAGCGGGGGAGCGGCACGGGTCGGCTTGGGTGCGTCGGCGTTACTGCCACCGCCGGTGCTGTTCCACTGCACCAGCTGAAGCTGCGCGCCGGTCGACTTCAGGGTCACCGTCACCGTCCAGCGGCGGGCGGTGTCGGCACGGGCCGGGTGCTGGGCGGCGTTCTGCTCCGACATCACCACGGCCCCGCCGGGAATCGCGGCACTGCTCGGCAGCTCGCTCAGCGTGCAGGTGTCACCTGCGGCACGCGCGGGCGTCCGCTCGCAGCTCAGCCCGTCGCCGTCCCTGAGCGGCAGCTTGAGCCGCACGGCCGAGACGCCGACCATGGCGGCGCCGTGCCCGTCGTCGACGACCAGTTCGCCGTTGGCGACGTACCCGCCGGACGGATCCGAGGGGTTGTTGCTCTGCCCGCTCTCCTGGCTGAACCGGCCCCCGGGGAACGTCAGCTCCAGAGCCCGGATCATCTGGGTGTCGGTGATCGCGGAACGGGGCATCGCCAGCGCCGCCGGCTCGATGTCGGACCCTGCGGAGTGGGTCCCGGCGAGCGCGCCGGGAATGACCAGGCCGGCTGCCGCGATCGCGGCGCAGGCGCCGACCCCGGCGATGACGCCGACGCTGCGCCGACGCCGACGGCTGCGCCCGCGCTCGACGGCTCCGCTCAGGAGCGTGGTGAGATCGGGTTCGAGGGAGTCGGTCGTGCGGTCCAGGGCATGGGCGAGGTCTGCTTCGAACGGCATGCTGGCGTCACCTTCTCTGTTGCTGATGGGGGCTTCGTGATGGTGTTGACCTGCGGGCACCGGTGCTCAGTGCGGAACCAGGTCGGACAGGCTGTCGCCGAGCAGCGCACGCACCCTGCCGAGTGCGCGGGTGCCCTGGGAGCGGACCGCGCTGCTGCTCAGCCTGAGCATCCGGGCGGTCTCCTCGATGCTGCGGTCCTCCCAGTAGCGCAGCAGCAGCACCGCCCGGTCACGGGGCGGCAGTTGGCCGAGCGCGTCCAGCAGGGTGAGCCGCAGCGCGGTGTCCGGGCCGGAGGCCGCACTGTCGGGCATGTTTCCGATGGGGCGCTCGGCGGTGCTGCGCCGACGCCGCAGGCTGAGGAAGGTGCGGACCAGTACCGTCTGGGCGTAGGCAACCGGATTGTCCGCACGGGCCACCCGCTTCCAGTGCACGTACACCCGGCTGAGGGTCTCCTGGACCAGGTCCTCGGCAAGGTGCGTGTCGCCGGCCGCGAGGACGTACGCCGAGCGGTACAGCGCCTTCGCCCTCGCTGCCACGAACTCCAGGTACTCGTCCTCCTGTGCTGATTTCACTCGGTTCCCGCCCGTTCGCTCGTCCTGTGATCGCCGTGCATACCCTTCATGACTACGTGAGGCGTCAGGATGTCGTGCGGGCAGCCGATTTCTCTTTCAGGGGGTGGTGGCCTGGGCGGCGCGGGCGCGGCAGTGGGTGAGGGCCGACTCGATGCGGGGGTCGGGGGTGGGGGTGTCGGAGAGCAGTTCGCCGGCGGTGACGAGGGCGGTCCAGTAGTGGGCCGGGTCGCCGGTGCGGGGGAGGGGCTGGGCAGCAGCCAGGGAGAGGTAGGCGGCGGTCAGGTTGCCGGTGGTGAACCAGCGGGCCAGGCCGTGCTGGTGGCCGGCCCGGATGCCGCCCATGGCGTCGATCGCGGCGAGGAAGAGGTCGACGACGGCGAGGTCGCGGGCGTCGAGCTGCTTGGGGACGTCGAACACCCCGAGGGCTTCCAGGAGTTCGCCCGTGTCGGCCTCGGAGTCGGGGCGGGGGTTGGCGAGCAGGGCGCCGTAGCAGTCGTCGAGGCGGCGGGTGGTGTCGGCCGCCGGGATGTCGAGGGCGGCGCAGATCGCACGGGCGGAACGCAGGGGGTCGCCGGTCCGGCGGGCGAGGGAGGCATAGGCCTCGGCGGGGGTGCGGCCAGTGCCGAGGAGGTGCCGGGCGGTGAGGGCGAGTCGCATGGGGGACACCTCCGTTCAGACCGCGAGGGCGGTGGCGGTGGCGGTGGCGGCGGCGGGGGAGAGCGAGGGCGCGACGAGGGCCCAGACGAACTTGCCGATGCCGCCGGCTCGGGGGCAGCAACCCCAGCGCTCGGCAAGCTCGTTGACGAGGAAGAGGCCACGGCCGTGCTCGTCGTCGGGGGAGGCGGAGTGGAGGGTGGGGCGACCGCTCCCGGCGTCGTGGACTTCCAGGCGCAGACGGGAGTTGACGAGGGCGAAGCGGATCTCGATCAGGCGGTCGGCCGGCGCGTCGGAGTGCTGGACGGCGTTGGCGAACAGCTCGCCGAGGAGGAGCTCGGCGATGTCGGAGTAGCGGTCGCCGGTGGGGAGCGCGGAGAGGTACGCGCGGAGGAGGTGGCGGGCGAGCGGGGTGCACTCCGTACGGGAGCCGAGGCGCGCGGCGAACGTGCGGGGGCGGTGGGTTTTGAGCATGGCGAAGTTCCTCAGGGGGCGGATGGGGGAGCGCGAAAGGCGCGCGTAATCACGCTACGCATGCAAATGATTGCGTTCTGGTGTCAATCATCGAGGCTGGAGAGGTACCGTGACGCCAGATCGACGTGCGGGACGTGCGGCGCACAACTGGGGGCAGCGATGGCACAGCGGAAGACCAGGCGGGGGACGACGGCGAGCTCCGCGATCATGTTCGGCGAGGAGATCCGCTTCGCGCGGGAGGCGGCGGGCTACACGCAGGAGGACGTGGGCAAGCTCCTGCACTGCGACCGGACGGTGATCTCGCGGACCGAGAGCGGAAAGCGGAAGCCGTCGATCGAGGAAGTAGAGGAGCTCGATCGCCTGTACAACACCGGCGACCTGTTGAAGCGGCTGTACGGTCGGGTCGACTGGAATGCATCGATCGAGTACCCGGACTGGTTCCAGGAATATGTGGACCTGGAGGCCATCGTCGTCGGGATGCGGGCGTACCAGGACGGCACGATGTATGGCCTGTTGCAGTGTCATCAGTACGCCCGTGCGCTCTTCGCCACTGGTGATGCAGCCGGAAACTTGGAGGAGATCGAGGAGCTGACTAGAGCCCGACTCAGTCGGCAGAGTCGATTCCTCGTGCCCGACGGGCCGTTGCTGCTCGTCATCCTTGACGAGAGCGCCATCCGTTCGGTCATCGGCGGACCTGGCGTGATGCGGTGCCAGATGGAGCACTTGCTGCGGGTGGCTCAGCTCCCGAACATCGTCATTCACGTGGCGCCGTTCTCGAATCGGCGGGCTCTCATCAAGACGGCTATGGTGTTGCTGGAGCTGCCGGACGGGCAGCGCTTGGTGTACTCGGAGAGCCTCGAACGAGGGCATCTGAGCGATGCTTCCGACGCCGTGGTCAGGAACCAGCGTCGCTATGATCAGCTCCGTGGCGAATGCCTGTCAGAGGTCGACTCGCTTCGGCTGATCGCCGACGCGCTGGAGGGGTTCAGAGATGATGAGCAACGAATTCGCCGCAGCCGCCTGGCGGAAGAGCAGCTACAGCGGCAACGACGGGGGCAACTGCATCGAGGTAGCCCTCGGATCCCTCCCCGGCGCCGTCCCAGTGCGTGACTCCAAGGACCCGAGCGGCCCGGCCCTCGTTTTCTCGACCTCCGCCTGGGAAGCCTTCGTAACGGCCGTCCGCGAGGGCGACCTTCCGGCGTAAGGCCTCCGAGGAGCTGGCTACGGTGACCTGGCGGAAGAGCAGCTACAGCGGCGACAACGGCGGCAACTGCATCGAGGTGGCCTTCGCCTGGCGGAAGAGCAGCTGCAGCGGGGACAACGCGGGCGAGTGCATCGAGGTGGCCCCCGGATTTCTCCCCGGCGCCGTCCCAGTGCGTGACTCCAAGGATCCGCATGGCCTGGTCCTCGTCTTTCCCGCCTCAGCCTGGGAGTCCTTCGTCTCCGGTGTCCAGGCCGGCGACTTCCCGGCGTAGCGACATTGTCGAGGCCGGTCAATCCGCTGGATTGACCGGCCTCTTCGCTTTCTCACACGCGGAAGCTCTCGATCTCCGACGTCGTACTGGTGAAGCCGTTGGTCGAGATGACCCTCACCCTCACCTCCGTCCCGGGCGGGAACTGAGTCCGATCAACCGTGAACTCGCACATGTCCTGGTGTCCACGAAGAAGACGTCATGGTTCTGCAGCAGCAGGTCCTGGGTGTCGGCCTCGGTGTAGCCCTCCAGCAGCTTCGGGCCGGGCACGCCGAACAGCTTGAGGCCGACGCCGAGGGTGGTCTTGAGGTCGGGCAGGCCGGCACTCCAATCGGCCAGCAGCGCTCGCCCGGGGGCGGGTGCAGGTGGCAGCGTCGTCGGTGACCGGCGTCGCCTGCTGGTCGTTCCAGGGTGGTCAGAGGCACCCCTCCAGATGGTCTATGCTTAACCCATCACCCAGATGCGCGGGTGGCGGAATAGGCAGACGCGCTGGATTCAGGTTCCAGTGCCCGAAAGGGCGTGGGGGTTCAACTCCCCCCTCGCGCACAGAGAGCGGCCGGTTGACTTTCGAGTCGACCGGCCGCTTCTTTTTCTTCGTCTTCTCTTTGGCCGCCCCTTCTCTTCGGCCCCGCCGTGGTTGGTCCGACGTCTCCCGGCTCAGCCGGCGCGGTGCAGGTCGCACTCCTGGTGGATGGCGGAGGGGGCGTCACTGCTGACGATCGCGATCCTCGGCGCCGGGCCGGCGGTCGGGGCGTCCTCGGCGGTGCAGACGAGCTGCTGGACGGCCGGGGCGGACAGCGACGCGGCGGACCAGGACAGCCGCAGGGTGACCGTGTCGGGGGTGACGGTGGCCTGGACGCGGCCGTTCGGCGGGAGGTTGCTGTAGAGGCCGGAGCGCTTCTCCGCCTGGTCGGGCCCGGCGACCAGGGTGTCCAGGGTCTGCTGGAGGTCCTCGCGCCGGGCGCTGGAGCGGATGGCCAGCCGGATGCCGTGCTGGTCGAGGAAGTACAGCCGGGTGCCCGGGTCGATGCCGGTGGCCGGCTGGCCGCTGCGCACCGGGCCGGTGGTGGAGATCGAGCAGCCGCAGGTGCCCAGCAGCAGGGCGGTGGCGGCTCCGGCCAGGCGAAGGCGTCGGCGGGTGGTCACTGGTCCTCCTCGGTGTCCAGACCGCGGGGCAGGAGGAGGGTGAAAACCGCGCCGCTGCCGGGCGAGTTGGCGGCCTCGATGACGCCACCGTGCAGCCGGGCGTTCTCCTGGGCGATGGCGAGGCCGAGACCGCTGCCCTCGGAGCGGGCGCGGGACTTGTCGGCCTTGTAGAACCGGTCGAACAGGTGCGGGAGTTCGGCGGGCGGGATGCCCGGACCGCTGTCCGTGACGGTGAGCACGAGGTCGTCGTCCGAGCCGCGCAGGGCGACCCGGACGGGCGGGCGGCCGTGCCGCAGGGCGTTGCCGACCAAGTTGGCGACGATGACGTCGAAGCGCCGCGGGTCCAGCCGTACGGGCAGGGCGGCGGGCAGCTCCAGCTCGACCTGGTCGATCCAGCCGCGCAGGTCGAGGGTCTCCCGGACGGCGGTGGCCGCGTCGATGGACTCGGCGCGCAGCGGGGCGGCCCCGGCGTCCAGGCGGGAGATCTCGATCAGGTCGTTGACCAGCCGGGTCAGGCGCAGTGTTTCGTTGCTGACCATGCGTAGGGCGGCGGCGGTGTCGGGCGGGAGCTGTTCGGCGTCCTCGTCGAGGATGTCGGTGACGGCGAGCATCGCGGCCAGCGGGGTGCGCAGTTCGTGCGAGACGTCGGCGGCGAACCGCCGGCCCTGGGACTCGACGGCGCGCAGCTCCTCGATGGTGCCCTGGAGGGTGCGGGCGGTGTGGTTGAAGGTCTTGGAGAGCTGGGCGAGTTCGTCGTGCCCGGTGACGGTCAGCCGGGTGTCCAGCTTGCCCTGGGCGAGGGCGTGGGCGGCGTCGCGCAGGGCCCGGACCGGGTGCAGGACCTGGCGGGCTCCCAGCAGCGCCAGCGCGGCGGCCAGGACCGCGACCAGCACCCCGGCCCCGGCGGCTCCGGCGAGCAGCGCGTTGGCGGCGCTCTGCTCGCGGTCGAGCGGCAGCAGGGCGTAGACGGTCAGCCCGGAGGGGGCGCCGGCCGGACCGGCGGGGCCGGAGGTGGCGTAGGTGACGGGGACGCCGACGGCGAGCCAGGGGTGGTCGTCGTCCGCGGTGAAGCGCTGGAACGCGGCGTGGCCGCGGCCGACGGTGGCCTCCAGGGTGGGCGGGACGGCCACGGGCTGGGTCCACTGGGAGTGCTCGGCGCCCGCGCCGGTGCCGTAGGAGGCCAGCACGCGCCAGTCGCGGAAGCCGCCGGTGCCGGACAACTGGCTCGCCAGGCGGTCCAGTTCGCCCTGGTTCGGGGGGAAGGGCAGGGCCGGCGCGAGGATGTCGATGCGGCGGCGCAGCTCGTCCAGGGCGGTGTCCTTGGTCAGGTCCAGGGTGGAGGTGGTCGCGGCCCGGTAGGTGAGCACGGCGGTGGCCAGGGCGCTCAGGGCGGCGACGGCGACGAAGGCGACCACCAGGCGCGGGCGCAGCCCGGCGACGGCGCGGCGAAGGCGGACCAGGCGGGGCGGGTGCGGGTCCGGGTGTGGCTTGGGACGCTCGGGTGGGGGAGCGGGGGTGTCGGCGATGGTCACAGCGGTCCGAAACGGTAGCCGAAACCGCGTTCGGAGTCGTCATCGATCAGCAGTGCCCGTGCCATGGCAGCCAGTATCGGGCCTTGACCTGAGAAGACGTGCCCTGGGGTGCCGTGCGGGCGCGGTCCTGGGCCGGTTCGGGCACCGGGCCGAGGCGCAGGGGGTTCTCGGCGGCGGGCTCTTATTGTACTGTCCGTCTAATAAGCGGGTGAGCGGGAACCCGCGGGGCAGGCACCTGGAGGCAGCCATGGCTCTCACC
Source organism: Kitasatospora sp. NPDC001159 (assembly GCF_053598235.1). NCBI lineage: Bacteria > Bacillati > Actinomycetota > Actinomycetes > Kitasatosporales > Streptomycetaceae > Kitasatospora > Kitasatospora sp. NPDC001159. The sequence continues at coordinate 104,654 of NZ_JBSFJV010000006.1, read as the reverse complement.
CGGCAGGCGGAGCACGGCCACACCGCGGCCGACGACGACGTCTCGAAGCGGCTGCTGGAGTCGGCCGCCACCCTCTCCTTCGACCCCTCCACCGAGATCAACTGGGACGCGCCCCTCCCCGAGGAGCACTACGGCCTCAACCCCGAGTGGAGCACGCTCTACGGCACCCGGCTCTGGGGCGAGATGACCGAGCAGCAGCGGATCACGCTCACCCGGCACGAGGTCTGCTCGATCATGAACACCGGCATCTGGTTCGAGATGATCCTCCAGCAGATGGTGCTGCGCGACCAGTACCTCAAGAACCCCGCCAGCGCCGAGTTCCAGTTCGCGCTCACCGAGATCGCCGACGAGTGCCGCCACTCGATCATGTTCGCCCGCGCCTGCGAGAAGATGGGCGTCCCCGCCTACCGGCCGAACAAGGTGATCGCCCAGGCCGGCCGTGCGTTCAAGGCGCTCGCCAAGGGCGAGCTCGCCTACGGCGGCATCCTGGTGGCCGAGGAGGTGCTGGACGTCATGCAACGCGACTGGATGCGCGGCGAGAACGTCCTGGAGATCGTCCGCGGCACCTCCCGGATCCACGTGGTCGAGGAGTCGCGGCACATGAAGTTCGCCCGGCAGGAGATCCGCGAGCGGATGCGCCACGCCGGCCCGGCCCGCCGCCGGACCTCGGCCACCGGCATCGCCGTCGGCGCGTACGTCATCGTCAGCAGCATGGTCCACCCGGGCGTGTACAAGGCCGCCGGGCTGGACGTCGGACGGGCGCTCGCCGAGGTGAAGGGCAGCGAGCACCGCAAGGCGATGATGCGCAACAGCTCCCGGCACCTGATGGCCTTCCTCGCCGAGGCCGGGCTGATCACCAGTCGCGCGGCGGCCGTCTACCGCCGCGTGCACATGCTCTGACGGACAATCAGTCGCGACGAGGGGCCCAACCCGGCCATGGCCTACGCAATCACCCAGACCTGCTGCAACGACGCCTCGTGCGTGTCGGTCTGCCCGGTCAACTGCATCCACCCGACCCCGGACGAGCCGGAGTTCGGCACCACCGACATGCTCCACATCGATCCGGATGCGTGCATCGACTGCGGCGCCTGCGCGGACGCCTGCCCGGTGGACGCGGTGTTCCCGGTCGACCGGCTGCGCGGGCCGGACACCGTGTTCGGCGACCTCAACCGGGGCTGGTTCCGCGACCACCCCACCGACCACGCCTGGGGCGCGCCCAGTTTCCCGCGCAGCCTGCCCGGCGAGCTCGGCACGCTGCGGATCGCCGTGGTCGGCACCGGGCCCTCCGCCGGGTACACCGCGCAGGAGCTGCTGCGCTGCACCAGCGCCGAGCTCACCATGATCGACCGGCTGCCGGTCACCGGCGGCCTGCTGCGGCACGGCGTCGCCCCCGACCACCAGTCCACCAAGCGGATCGCGGAGAGCTTCGCGAGCGTCTTCCACGACCCGCGGCTGCGGATGCACCTCAACCTGGAGGTCGGCACCGACGTCACCCACGAGGAGCTGGCCGCGCACCACCACGCGGTGGTGTACGCGGTCGGCGCCGCCTCCGACCGGCGGCTCGGCATCCCCGGCGAGGACCTGCCGGGCAGCCTGCCCGCGACCGCCTTCGTCGGCTGGTACAACGCCGACCCGACGGTGCCGGCCGACGCCGTGGAGCTGTCCGCCGAGCGCGTGATCGTGGTCGGTAATGGCAACGTCGCGGTGGACATCGCCCGGATCCTGCTCACCGACCCCGACCGGCTCGCCGCCACCGACATCGCCGACCACGCGCTGGCCGCGCTGCGCCGCAGCCGGGTGCGGGAGGTCGTGCTGCTGGCCCGGCGCGGGCCCGGGCAGGCGGCCTGGACCAGGCCGGAGTTCCTGGCGCTGCGTCGGCTGCCCGGCGTCGAGCTGGTGGTCGAGGACCACCCGCAGGTGCAGGCGGCGATCGAGACGGCAGCGCCGGACTCGCGGGCCGCACTGCTGGCCGGGCTGCCGCGGGTGCCGTACGACGGGGGCGCGGAGCCGGGGCCGGGACGGCGGATCGTGCTGCGCTTCCTGTCCGCGCCGGTCGCACTGACCGGGGACGGGCGGGTCGAGTCGGTGACCGTCGAACGGACGAGGATGACGGCGGCGGGGCGGCCCGAGGCCACCGGGGAGACCGACGCCCTGCGGGCCGCGCTGGTGGTGCGCTCCATCGGGCACCGGGGCGTGCCGGTGCCGGGGCTGCCCTTCGACGAACGGACCGGGACGGTCGCGCAGCGCGGCGGGCGGGTCGTCGACCCGGCGACCGGGCGGGCGCTGCCCGGGGCGTACGTGGTCGGGTGGGCCAAGCGCGGGCCGTCCGGCGGGATCGGCGCCAACCGGGCCTGCGCGCGGGAGACGGTGGACGCGCTGCTGGACGACGCGGTGGCCCGGGCGCTGCCCGTCCCGGCGGCGGGGCACCAGGACTTCGAGCGGCTGGTGCGACGGCGCCGGCCGGACGCGGTCGGGCTGCGGGAGCTGCGCGCGGTGGAGCGGGCGGAGCGCGAGCGGGGCGAGGCGCAGGGGCGGCCGCGGGTGAAGCTGGCCACGGTGGCGGAGCTGCTGGCGGCGGGGCGGCGGCGGTAGGCCGTACGGCCTGCGCGGGAGGTCGGCCGGTCCGACTTCCCGCGCACGGTCGGGAGCCCGGCCCGCGTGGGGTGTTAATTGGAACGGTTGATGCGCGTGCCGTCGGGTTGACGCGGCCGTGACCCGGGGCGCGTGGGGCGCGTTGGGCGAATGTGAGTAGTTCTGGGGTGATGCCGGTCCCGTGCTGTTGGCCGGCCGAGGAAACGATCCTGCAGGAATCGGGGCGCCCTCCGGAATGCGACCCGGAGGTGCCCATCTATGTCGAGCTGGCCCGGTTGTGGTTGTCGAAGGGGCGGACGGTCCCCGGGCTGCCCGACCCGCTCTGGGAGTCGCTGGCCGCCTCGGCGACGTCGTCGACCTCGGAGCCCTCGGGATAGAACTACTGTGCCCAGTGCCGGAACAGCCCGATCGCGCGCACCGCGCACCGCCCGGTCCGGTACGGCACCGCGTCCTCGCCCATCAGCCGGGCCGTGCGCACCCGGTCGTGGCGGCAGGTCCCGGGCGCGGCCGACGCAGAACCAGCCGCTCGGGTGCGGCGGCGGGGCGGAGCGCTCGTCGAGGCGGGGGTCACCTCGGTGGCTTGACGGCCGTGTGAACGTACCAGGCGACGTACTCGCGCACGTCGTACATCTCCACCGTGGAACGGAGATTGAGCCACTTCGCCGGGTCGCCGAAGCGGCGCAGCAGCTCCCAGGGCAGTCGGAAGTAGGTGTGCACGGCCTCGGTGGTGGGTGTGTAGTACGCCGTCGCGTCCAGTGCCTCCTCGATTTCGAAGCCGGCCTCGGTGAGCAGGCGCGGCAGGTTGCGGGCGTGGTAGAGCTTGGCGCCCGTCATCACCATGGCGTCCAGGTACGGTTCGAGCACCGCCCGGGCGCGCGGCGGCAGTTCGTCCAGCGGGGCGGTGCTCATCGGGCCGAGCAGCACCAGCCGGCCGCCGGGGCGCAGCACCCGGTGCAGCTCGGCCAGCGCGCGGGGCGGGTCGTAGGAGTGGACCAGCGTCTCCATCGAGTAGGCGCCGGTGAACTCATCATCGGGGAACGGAAGTTGATGGTAGTCGCCCCAGGAGAAGGCGGTCCGGTCGGCGAGTGCGGTGCGGGCGCTGAGGCGCCGGGCCTCGGCGAGGTGGAAGTCCAGCACGTCGACCCCGGTGACCCGCAGTCCGAACCGGTCCGCCATCGCCCGGGCCACCACGCCCGCCCCGCAGCCGGCGTCCAGCACCCGCGAACCGGGCGGCAGCGCCAGCTTGCGGCCGAGCACGTCCTCCAGCTGTCGCTGTGCCCGCCACAGCCGCCACTTCGACTGGCCCGGCTCCGTCCACCCCCAGTGCCGGGCGTTGCGGGCCACCCGGGTGTAGAACCAGCGGCTCCCGGCCCGCCCGTACACCCGGCGCAGTCCGGAGAGATCGAGTTCCTGAGCGCCCATGCGGACACGCTAGCGGCGGGCCCGCGGCTGCTCCCGGCGGCGCCACGGGGCCCACCCCGCCGGGAGCAGCCGTACGGTCGTAGGACTTGAGTGATCAGCTGACCAGGGGGCCTCGACCAGTCGGTCGAGGGCTCAGGCCGCCCCCGCCGCCCCGCGCAGGATGCCCTGCCCGGCCCGCCCGCGCAGCGCCAGCGCCGCCGGGAGCACCGCCGCCGGCAGCGCGGATCAGCGCCCGGGCGATGGCGACCCGCTGCTGCTGGCCGCCGGAGAGCTCGCCCGGCCGGTGCCCGGCCCGGTCGGCGAGGCCGACCGCGGCCAGCGCGGCGGTCACCTCGGCCGGTGCGGGGCGGCGGCCGGACAGCTTGGCCGGGAGCGCCACGTTCTGCGCCGCGGTCAGGGCGGGCAGCAGGTTGAAGGACTGGAAGACGAAGCCGATCCGCTCCCGGCGCAGGATCGTCAGTTCCTTGTCGCGCAGCCCGCCCAGGACGGTGCCGTCCACCCCACCTCGCCCCGGTCGATCGCCTCCAGCCCGGCGGCCGAGCGCAGCAGGGTCGACTTGCCGGAGCCGGAGGGGCCCATGACGGCGGTGAAGGTGCCGAAGGGGAACCCGACACTCACCTCGTCCAGGCCGACGACCGGCTCGGGCCCGCGCCGGCAGGTCCGGTGGACGGAGCGGAGTTCAACGGCAAAGTCCGTGGCGTTCATGATCACATCCCACCGCACGGGACCGGGGCGGCCCAATGACCGGGGGTTCAGTTCCGGGGGTGCAAAAGCCAACTACACCCCCGGAGCCGATGGGCGGTGGAGTCACCCGACGTCGCGGGCGGTGGTCCCCCGTGCTGCCAGGTTCCAGGTGATGACCCGGCGGGGGTGCACCCGGATGACGTCCTTGCTGAACGCGTCCGGTTGCACCGGCGGCACATCGATGGTCAGGAGCTCCGCGCGGCCCCTGATCTCGATGCCGCGGCCCCAACCGGCCGCCACCGGATCGTCGACGGGGGCCAGGTCGTCCACCAGCACGGAGACGTCGGGGCGGGCCTGGGCGTTGAGGTACTTGCGGCTGCGGGCGTTGTTCGGGCCGCCGATGTCGATGGTGCCGTCGGCGTTGAGCCGGAATCCCACCGGGCGGACGTGGGGGCCGCCGTCGGGGCCGATGGTGGCCAGGCGGGCCAACGGCTGGCCGATGAGGTACTCGTGCTCGCGTTCGGTGAAGGTCATGCGGTTGACCGTAGAACCTGAAGTGCACGTGAGATCAAGGCCGTTCGATCCGGTCCGTGTCACGCCAGGCGCGCTTCAGCTCCTCCCAGCGCTGCGCCTGCTCCGGCGTCAGGGCGCCGCGTAGCTCCGCGAGCTTCAGCAGCTGGGCCTCGGCGTCGGCGCCCAGCGGCTGGGCCTCGGCGCGGTAGTGGTCGGTGAGCAGGGCGTCGAGCTCGGGGCGGGTGAGCGCGGGGTCGAGGCGCTGGGCGAGCTTGGCCATGTTGCGGTAGGAGCCCTGGAGCAGGAACGGCGGCTCGGTGCGGCCGCGGTCGTCCTGGGCGGCGGAGGCGAGGTAGGCGCGGTTGACGGCCAGCACGGTGCCGCGCAGGTGCAGCAGCCCGGCCAGGACGGCGGTCATCCGCTCGACCTCGGCGCCCGGCCAGGCGCCCGCGAGCTGCCCGCCCGGGGTGCCGGCCGCGCGGGCCAGCAGGGTGTCCAGGTCGGCCCGCTCGGCATCGGCGAGCGGGGCCAGGTGCGGGTTGGCGGGCAGGGCGTTCTCGACGAAGCTGAGCGCGAAGAGGTCCTCGCGTCCGGCGACGGTGTCGCCGAGGTTCCACACGTCGGCGCGGTTGGCGAGCATGTCGGGCAGCCGGAAGAGCCGGCCGGACTCGGTGTACGGGTTGGCGGCCATCACCACGGCGAAGCGCTTGCCGCGCAGGTCCCACTCGCGGGCCTCGCCGTCCCAGACGCCGTCGATCCGGCGCTGGGCGTCGCACAGCGGGATGAAGCGCTGCAGGAACTCGGGCGAGGTGTGCTGGACGTCGTCCAGGTAGAGCAGCACGTTGTCGCCCGCGTGCAGCGCGAAGTTGAGCTTCTCCAGCTCGCGCCGGGCGGTGGCGTCCGGGGCCTCGGCCGGGTCCAGCGAGGTGACGCGGTGCCCGAGCGCGGGGCCGCTGACGGTGACCAGCAGCAGGCCGAGCCGCTCGGCGAGGTACTCGACCAGGGTGGTCTTGCCGTAGCCGGGCGGGGAGACCAGGAACAGTAGGCCGCTGCGGTCCACCGGCCCGCCGGAGCCCGCCGTACCGAGCTGCTTGGCGAGGTTGTCGCCGACCAGAGGCAGGTACACCTGGTCGATCAGCCGGTTGCGGACGAAGCCGTTGAGCGGTGCGGGCCGGTACTGGTCGAGCCGCAGCCGGGTGTGCTCGGCGGCCAGCAGCTCGCCGCGCAGCCGCTGGTAGGCCCGGTAGCCGGGGACCTCAACGGCCTCGAACTCCCGGACCCGGCCGAGCAGTTCGTCCAGTCGAAGGTCGAGCGAGCCGCCGGTCAGCCGCGGGTGGTCGCCGAGCAGCCCGGTCAGCCGGGCGGCGACGGCGCCCTCGGCGGCGCGGCGCGGCAGCGTCGGACAGAGCAGTACGGCCGCGGCCTCGGTGAGGTCGCCCGGGTCGGCGTCGGCGGCGCTCGACTCCAGCCAGGCCGCGGCGAGTTGGCGTCGCACCGGCAGCAGTGCCGGGTCCTCGGGCAGAGCGGCCAGCGCCTCGGTGAGCCCGGCCGACTCGGGGGCGGCGTGAAACTTGTCGAGCAGCGCGGCCGCTCCCGCCGAGTAGGCGAAGGCCGGTTCGTCGGCGGCGAGTTCGGCCACCAGGTAGGCGCCGGCCTGCTCCGCGCCGGGGACGAACCGGGCGACGGCGGCGCCGAGTTCGGCGGCCAGCGCGTCCAGCGCCGGGACCGGGCCGTACGCCTGCCGGGCGAGGTTTAGCGAGCGGGCCCGGGTGTGCCAGACCAGCCGCTGCCGCGGGTCCGTCCCGTGTGCCCAGTACAGCTGGGCCGCCGCCCGGGCGTCCGCCGGGTGGCGCAGCAGGCCGGCCTCGGCGCCGAGTTCGAGCAGGGCGCGGAGCACCAGCGCGGCGTCGTGGTCGTGCACCCCGCGCTGGTAGCCCTCGTCGGGTCGCTGCTCGACGGCCCGACGGACGTGCTCCAGCAGGTCCGCGTCCGGCGACAGGGTGCCCGGTTCGGCGGCCAGCAGCAGGCTCGCGGCCAGGTATTCGGCGCGGTAGAGCGCCGGGGTCTCCGAGGGCAGCGGCCGGGCCCAGTAGCGCTCGGTGGCGGCGAAGGCCGGGTCGGCGACGGGGGAGCGGTAGTCGGTGCCGGTGAGGGTGAAGGCGGGGCGGCCGCGCCAGGGCAGCAGGGTGAGTTCGGGCCGCTGGGTGGTGACGGCGAACAGGTGGCGGCCCAGCCGCAGGGTGCCGGGGCCGTCCCCGGCGAGTTCGGCCCGGTCGCGCAGCACGCGGTGGGCGCGGCCGCGGGCGGCGCGCACCCGTCCGGTCAGCTCCTCGGCCCGGACCCGGTCGCCCAGACCGGTCAACTGCCGGGCCAGGTCGCGGAGTTTGACGGCGCTGGGGTCGGCGGCCAGGGCGGCGTCGATCTCGACGGTGGTGTCGAGGGCGGCCAGGCGCCGGTGCAGGGTGTCCAGGATGCGCCCGGCGGAGGCGGCCAGCCGGTCGGCCCGGCGGGCCCGCTCCTCCAGCAGGTGCTGGCGGCGGCCGGTGAGCGCGTCGTGGATCTCGGTGCGCCGGTCGGCGAGCTGGTCGCCGAGCGCCGGGTCGGCGTCGGCGAAGCGGGTCTCCAACTGCTCGATCCGCAGCAGGAGTCGGCCGAGCTGGTCGTCGCAGGCCTGGGGGGTGTCGGCGGCGGCGAGCGCGGCGGTGGTGGCCTGGGCGAGCAGTGCGGTCTCGGCGGCGAACTCGGCGGCCGCCTCGCGGGTGCGCAGCTCCCGGCGCCGGACGGTCAGCGTGCTGCGGGCCCGGTTGAGCAGCCCGAGCACGTCGGCGAGCCGGTCCAGGATCGCGGTGCGGGTGGTGGCGTCGGCCAGGTCGAGGGTGCCGACCAGCTCCGAGACGGTCTGCAGGGCCTCGCTCTGCTCGCCGAGCCGGGCGAGCAGCGGCTCGGCCTCGGCCGCGGTGGCGATGGCCGCGCAGTGCTCGGCCAGCTCGCCCGCCCGCCGCCGGTGCGGCTCGAAGGCGGCGGGCGCGGCGAGTTGGACCACCGCCCGGTCGGCGGCCTCGGCCAGCCCCTGGGTGAGGTGCTCGGCGAGCGCGTCGATCCGCTCCTGGTCCGCCCGCGGCAGCTCGCGCAGCGCCTCGACCCGGCCCTGGGCGCGGCGCAGCCCGGCGAGCCGGTCGACCCACTCGGCGGCGTCGGCCAGGGTCTCGCCGCGCGCGGTGCGCAGCAGGCCCTCGACGTGCTCGGCGGTCTCCGCGGTCTGTCCGGCGGCGTGCGCGGTGAGTTGGGCGATCGCCTCGTACTCGGCGACGACCTGCCGGGCGGTGTCGCGGATCTCGGCGAGCGGCGCGGCAAGGTCGCCCAGGCCGCTCTGGCCGAGCCAGTGGTGCCGGTCGGCGGTACGGGTGCAGGCGGCCAGCACGGCCTGGTGGCCGGCCGGGGTGTCGGCGCCGGTGGCGGCCAGCCGGGCCAGGGCCAGGCAGTCGGCCAGGCCGCGGACCAGGTCGGCGTTGCCGATCCGGGCCAGCGGGCCGGTGCCGGGCGGCTGTTCGGCGGCGTGGCGCTCGCTGGTGAACGGGCTCTGCCAGAGCTGGACGGGGTGCAGCCGGGTGGGCCCGTCCTCGGCCGGGCGCAGGGCGATGAGGGTGCCGTCGGGGAGCAGTGCGTAGCCCTGGCAGACGAGCGGGGCGGCGGCCTCCTGGCGGACGCTGTTGTACGGCTGCAGCAGCGCGCGCCCGTCGGCGGCGGAGCGGAACTCGTACAGCACGTCCTCGCCGTTGGGCGAGAGGACGGTGCGCTCGTACGCCAGGCCGTCCACCGGCTGGTCGAAGGTGCGCACGGTGCCGTCGACGAGGTGGCAGCCGCCGGGGAAGGCCACGCCCTGGTCGGCGGGCAGCCGCAGGCAGGCCCGGCCGAGCGCGTCGATCCGGGTGACCCTCCCGGTGGGCAGGTGCACCACCAGGTGCCGGACGGCCTCCTCCTGGTACGGGCGCACCCGCACCAGCAGCAGGGTGCCGAGCCGGGCGTGGGCGATCTGCGCGTCGGCGAGGGTCTGCAGGGCCTCGGCCAGCGGCTCGTGGTGCAGCTCCCGGCCGTCGGGGGTGAGCAGGGTCAACCGGCCGCCGTCCACGCCGAGGTGGAGCTGCCCGGCGAGGTCGGCGCGCGGCGGGGTGCCGGGGGCGCCGGGCAGCTGGTCGTCCCGGGTCAGCGCCGTCCACTCCAGCTGCTGGCCGTCGGCGGGGACGTGGTCGCGCTCGCCGCGACCGTCCTGGTAGGCGGCCCGCTCCTCGTCGGCCTGGGAATCGAGCAGCCAGCGCAGCACCCGGACGTCGGCGGCGGCCGGGCCGGTGCGGAAGACCGCGAGCAGCCGGCCGCCGACCGGGCGCAGCCGCTCCAGCCGGGCGTCGCGGAAGTAGCGACGCAGGTCGGCGAGGTCCTGGCGCAGCCGCGGGTCGTCCAGCAGGGTGCCGTCGGCGGGGGCGGGGGAGAGGTCGGCGGGGTGGTGGAGGCCGAGGACGTCCGCGAAGTCCTCGGCGCCGTCCACGACTTCGGCCGGGCGGGTGCCGAGCAGCAGCAGCCCGCCGGTGGCGGTGAGGTCCTGCGGCAGGCAGGGCCGGGCGGTGGTCAGCCGCCCGGTGCCGGTGAGCCGCAGCTCCCCGCCGCCGAACTCGGCGACCCGGCGGGCATTCAACGCCTGTGCGCGGTCGGCGAGTTCGGCGGCGGCCCGGGCGAGCCGGTCGCGCAGGACCTCGTAGGTGCCGGCGTCGAGCCGGGCGTCGAGGGCGTCCACGGTCAGTTCCTCAGGGGCTCAGGTGTTCGGAAGGTCACTTGGAGCCGTTGACGGAGGCGCCGGCCAGCGCCCCGATCGGCGTCTCCGCGATGCCCAACTTCCGTGCGGAGTCCAGCAGCTGGCGCAGCTGACCGGCCTGCTCGCCGCCGGTGCCGATCATCCGCATCAGCAGCGCGGAGACCGTCAGGTTCTGCACGTCCGCGGTGGACACCGAGGACAGCACCCGGGTGAGGTCCTCGGTGAAGCTGGCCCGTCCGTCCAGCCAGGGCCCGGCCAGGGCCTGGGCGGTCTCCGAGTGGCCGACGAAGGCGTCCACGCTCTTGCCGGCCGTCACCGACTGCACCAGCCGGTCGAAGAACACCGAGTCCCCGCCGACGATGTCGATCTTCGCCTTCTCCAGCCCGGCGGCGACCAGCGCGGCCTGCGCCTCGGCGATCTGCCGCTGCGCGTCCAGCCCGGCCAGTCGGACGTCCTTCTCGGCGGCCAGGCGCAGCCGGTACTCCTCGTGCTCGCGCGAGGCCTCGTCCAGCTTGGCCATCGCCGCGGCCTTCTCGGTCAGGCCCTCGGCCTCGGCCTTCAGCTTGGCGCCGACCTCCAGGGCGGCGGCCTTCGCCTTCTCGGCCTGGACGGCGGCCTCGGCGCGGCCGACCTTCTCCACCGCCGCGGCCTCCTGCTCGCGCACCTGCACCCGGGCCAGCCCCTCGGCGGCGGCCTCCGCCCGGATGCCCTCGGCCAGCCGGACCTTGGCGGTCGCGTCCAGCTCGGCGGCCTGCTGCCGGGCCTCGGCCAGCACCAGCGCCTCGCGGGCCTTGTGCGAGGCGGCCTGCTCGGCGGCCTCGGCGGCCTTGATGTCCTTGACGAGCTTCTCCTGCGCCTCCGCCTCGGCCTGGATGACCACCGCCTTGCGCACGCGCTCGGCCTCCTCGGTGGCGCGCAGCGTCTTGACGGCCTCCTCCTGCTCGGCGACGGTGCGCTCGACCGCGACCCGCTCGCGGACCACGTCGGCGACCTCCCGCCGGCGGGACTCGACCTCCTTCTCCTTGGCCATGACCGCGAGTTCGGTCTCCCGCTCGCGGCCGACGACCTCCAACAGGCGGTCCCGCTCGATCCGCTCGTTCTCCACCGCGATCACCCGCTCGCGGTTCTTCTGCGCCACCGCGACCTCGCGGGCCTGGTTCTCCCGCTGCACCCCGAGCAGCTCCTCGGTGCGCAGGAAGGCGGTCTGGGCGTTGAGCCGCTCCTCCTCCTGCACCCGGGCGATCACCGCGTCCTCCTTGGCCCGCAGGGTCTCGATCTCGCGGCGCTGGCGGATCTCGGCGTCGGCCTGGCGGCGTTCGAGCTCCAGGACGGTCTCCCGGGCGTCGACGTTCTGCCGGGTGATCTCCTTCTCCTCGGTGCGCTGGTACTCGTTGGTGCGCACGTGCTCGATCGCGGTCAGCTCGGTGATCTTGCGGATGCCCTGGGCGTCCAGGATGTTGTCGCCGTCCAGCTGGCTCATCGGGGTCTGTTCCAGGTGGTCGATGGCCGCGTCCTCAAGGGTGTAGCCGTTGAGGTCGGTGCCGATGACCGCGATGATCTGGTCCCGGAACTCGTGCCGGTGGGTGTACAGGTCGGTGAAGTCCAGCTGTTTGCCGACGGTCTTGAGCGCCTCGGCGAACTTGGCCGCGAAGAAGTCCTGGATCGCCTGCGGGTCGCTGGCCCGTGCGGTGCCGATCGACTGCGCCACCTTGATGACGTCCTCGACGGTCTTGTTCACCCGGACGAAGAAGGAGATCCGGATGTCCGCCCGGATGTTGTCCCGGCAGATCAGCCCGTCCCGGCCGGCCCGGTGGATCTCCACCGTCTTCGCGGTGATGTCCATCAGCTCGGCCTTGTGCAGGATCGGCAGCACGATCGTGCCGGTGAAGGTGACGTCCACCTTCTTCGTCCGGGAGACGATCAGTGCCTTGCCCTGCTCGACCTTCTGGAACAGGCGGCCGACGAACAGCAGCAGGGCGAGCAGGATGAGCAGCACGACGGCGACGAGTACGCCGAAACCCACGGCGATGGTGTCCATCACGGTGTCCTTTGACGAGACGGTTGTGCGAAGCAGGCGAAAAACGCGGTGAGATGACGCTGCGGCAGGGATGGCGGGAGCGTCGTGGACGTCAGGGGCCCGGCGGCGACGGGTCGAACGGCGCCACCAGGAAGTGCTCGGCGGCCGCGTCGTAGTCGAAGATCAGGGCCGTACGGCCGACCGTCAGGCCCGGCTCGGCGTCGAGCACGCGGACCTGGACGGTCGCGGTGGAGCCGTCCTCGGCGGTGACCTCGGCCTGCCCGAAGTCGGCGGTCACCCGGCCGGTGCGGATCACGCAGACCCGGCCGACGAAGTCCCCCCGGGTGGTGGGCCGGTCCTCGGGGAACAGCCGCCGCAGCGGCCGGACGAGCACCCGGGTGCCCGCCCAGGAGGCGACCAGCGCGACGGCGAACACGCCGCCGCGCGCCGGTGCCCCCGAGGTGAGGACGGTGCCGGCCAGGCTGACGAACCAGGCGAGCGCGACCAGCAGCGACACCGCCACCGTCACGGGCACCCCGCCGAGCCCCAGCGCGTCCAGCACGCCCCCGTGGTGGACGGCGCCCTTCTCCCCGCGGGCGCCGTCACCACCGTGTGCGCCGTGAGCGCCGTGGGCGCCGTGCGCGATCCCCCCGCCGGGCGCCCCGTGGGCCACGCTCCCCCCGACACCGTGCCCCCCGACACCGTGTCCGACGTGACCCACCTGGCCCACATGCCCGGCGTGCCCGGCACCCAGGTCGTGCCCGGTGCCGTGCCCCCCGTGCAGGACACCGGGCACCAGGCCGCCGAGCAGCATCAGCAACCAGTACCCGACGACCACCACGAGCGCGAAGCTGAACAGCGCCGTCGGAAAGGCCAGCGCGGCCGCGAAGAATCCCCCCATCCCGGCCACGCTCCCCCGTCCTCCCCGCGACGCCGCGCTTCGGCGCAGGGGAGATCATGGCAGCGGGAGTGGCGTCCGCACATTGCCAGGATCCGGCAATCTTTACGGCCTTTTGACACCCTGGTACGCGCACTCCCCGTGACATTGCGACAACCGGGCAACAGGACGGCCCCGAGCAGGTCAGCCGGGGTTCGGGCGCGCCCCGGGGCCTGTCCGGCGGATCCTGCCGGGCCCGCGACAACATCCGCCGGACAGGCCCCTAGAGCGGCTGCTCCGGCCAGTTCAGCAGCCGCGCACCCATCGCCGCCGTCTCCAGGGTGAAGCGCTGCAGCGCGTCCGAGGGGTCGTACCCCGTGAGCGCCTTGATCCGCTCCAGCCGGTAGCCCAGGGTGCGCACGCTCAGCCCCAGCCGGCGCGCCGCCTCCGCGTTCACGTACGCCGCCTCCGCCTGCACCGCGATGGTGTCCAGCAGCGGCCGGGCGCCGCCGCGCGCCTCGGTCAGCGGGCCGAGCACGCTGCGCACCAGGTCGGCCATCGCCGCCCGGTCGCGCATCAGCACCGGGAAGACCAGCAGCTCCTCGGCCTTCAGCCGGTTGCCGGGCAGGGCCAGCCGCTGGGCGTAGTCCAGCGCGTCCAGCGCCTCCTCGTAGCTGCGCGGCACCCCGCTCGCGCCCGAGTGCCGGCGGCCGGTCGCCACCCGCAGCACCGGGCGGTAGCCGGGGCCGGGGCGCAGCGTCAGGTCCGCGAAGGCCTCCAGCACGGCCCGCTCGGAGTCCGGGGCGATGCAGACCAGCCGACCGTCCTTGCTGGCCAGGAGCACGTCCCGTTCGCCGAACCGCCCGGCCAGCTCCCGCTCCACCCGGTGCACCAGCGGATGCACGTCCGCGAACTGCTCGTCGCCCACCGCCACCGCCACCGTGTACGCGCCCGCCAGCCGCAGCCCGAACCGCTCCGCACGCTCCGCCAGGAGGCCCAGGTCGCTGCGGCCGAACAGCAGGTCGTCGATGAACTCCCGCCTGGCCGCCTCCTCCTGGCGGACCGCCAGACGCTGCGCCCGCTCGTGGCCCTCGCCGAGCGCGGCCAGCGCGGCGTCGGTGGCGGCCAGCACGGCGTCGCCCATCCGGCGCAGCTCGCCGACACTGCTCGCGGCGGTCGTGCCGGGCAGCGTCTGCCAGGCCCGCCGGGCCGTCGCCAGGCACTGCGAGACCACCTCGCGCAGCCCGTAGCCGGCCTCGGCGCAGTGCTCACCGAGCCGGCGCAGGCCCTCCAGCTCGTCCCGGCGCAGCAGGCGCCCGGTGCGGGAGACGTCGGCGAGCAGGTCGAGGTAGGTCTCGGCCAGTTCGGTGGATATGTCGCACTCGTTCGCCTCGGTCACCGTGTCCTGCCAACCCCCGTGCGGCCTGATTTTTCGGCGGTGGACTTTATCAGGATCCTTACGGGCGGGGGGCTGGCGCTGCCGCCGGTGTCAGCGCTCACGGAAGTGCAGCACGAAGCGCGCGCTGCTGCCGTCGATCCGGCGCCGGACGTACAGCGCGGGGGTGCCGTCCGGGGTGCAGCTCACCCCCTCGCGCACCAGCAGCGGGGTGCCCGCCGGGACGCCCAGCAGCTCGGCGTCCGCCAGGTCCGCGCCGATCGCGCCGAAGGCCCGCCAGTCGTACTCCAGTTCCACCCCGGCCGCCCGCGCCAGGTCCAGCACCAGGTTCCCGGCGTGGCCCGGCCGGACCAGCTCGGCAGGCAGTGGCCCGAACGGCACCCAGTAGCTGCACACCGCCCGGGCCCGCCCGCCGAGACGGATCACCGAGTCCACCCGGGACAGCTCCCGGGGCGTACGGCCCAGCTGGCGGGCCGCCTCCTCGTCCTCCGCCGAGCCGGTCACGGCGGGTGCCGCCACCACGAACTCGCCGTCGCCCCGGTCGCCGCCGCCCTGGCCGCCGTCCGGCAGGGCCTCGTGCACGCTGCCGAGGTCGAAGCGCTGGCTGCGCGGGTCCACCGCGATCGACACCCGCACCGCGGGCGGGCGGACGAAGGTGCCCACGCCCCGGCGGATCTCCACCACGGCCGCCCGCTCCAGCTCCGCCACCGCCTGCCGCACGGTCAGCCGGTTGACGCCGAACTCGGCGCTCAGCTCCGGCTCGCTCGGCAGCCGGGCGCCCGCCGGGTAGCCGCCGGCGTCGATCCGCTCCTGGAGCTGCCGGGCCAGCCGGCGGTACAGCGGGATGTTCGGGGGAGTGCTCGGGGGGTTCGTCGCCACGGACCCGATCCTACGAAGCCGACGACCCCGTCCCGGCTCGCCGTGGCCCGCCGACGGAGGTGGGATGGAGAGGTGCCCCGCGGGCTGCGGCTTGCCCGGCACCCCGGTGACAGGTTAGACATCTAGACGTCTAGATGTCTCCTCTGCTCGCCGTGCGGCTCCACCCGAAAGGCCCCTCGCCCATGTCCCTGGTCAACTTCCGCGACTCCGCCGCCTTCAGCGACCCCGAGGGCCTGCGGATCCGCCCCGGTGTGCTCTACCGCTCCGCCCAGCCCTACCCGGCCGCCGACGAGGCCGTCGTCGCCCAGCTGCGCTCCTGCGACATCCGCACCATCGTCGACCTGCGCGACCCCCGCGAGACCCACCCCGCCGACTGGGCCGCCGCCGAGGAGGCCGGGATAGCCGTCGTCGCCGCCCCGGTGAACCCCGCCACCGACGCCCTCACCGCCTGCATGGCGACCATGGCCACCGCCGCCGACCTCGGCGAGTTCTACGTGCTGCTCGCCGAGTCCGCCCCCGAGGCCGTCACCGCCGCCGTCGAGGCCGCCGCCCGCCCCGGCGCCGTCCTGCTCCACTGCGCCGCCGGCAAGGACCGCACCGGCCTGCTGACCGCCCTGCTGCTCGACCTCCTCGGCGTCCCCGCCGACCTCATCGTCGCCGACTACGCCCGCACCGCCGACGTCCTCCCGCAGATCTTCGCCAACCTCGCCGAACGCCACCGCACCGCCCTCAACGGGCAGGGCGCCACCCGCGTCACCGACTCCGGGGGCCGCCACCTGTCCATCCCGGCCCCGCTGCTGGAGGCCCCGGCCGAGGCCATGTCGGTCTTCCTGGCCAGCGTCCGCACGCGCCACGGCGGCGCCGCCGCCTTCCTCCCCGCCTGCGGCGTCGCCGCCGCCACCCTCGGTGCCTTCCGCGCCAAGGCGGCCGTCACCGTCGCCTGACGCACCCGCCCGGCGCCGCCGCCGGCTGTCGGCGGCGGCGCCTACGCTGCCGGGTCATGAGCTACTCCGGCATGTGGTTCCTGATCCCCGCGCCCGCCGACGCCGTCGAGCGGCACGGTCCGAGGCTGCGGGCGCTCCTCGCCGAGCACGCTGCGGACCCGGACAACCGGGAGCTGCTGCGCCGCTGGCGGCGGGACGGGCTGGGCCCGGAGGAACTGGAGTGGCTGGCGTCCGGCCCGCTCGGGCAGGACCTCGACGGGCTGTACGACGCCTGGAACGATTGTGGGAAGGACATCGGCCCGTACGTCTGCGTCTCCGCCCGCAACCGCTACCCGGTGCTCGGCCTGGCCCACGCCCTCGGCCACGAGCGGCTGGCGGGGCTTCCCGGCTGGTTCGGGGACATGGTCCTCACCCCGGAGGAGGCGGAGGCCGCCCTGCCCGCCGTCGAGGCGGTGTTCGACCTGGACGCCGCCGCCCGGGCGGCGGCGGACGAGCGGGCCCTGGAGGTCCTGCGCGGGGCGGACGACGACGTCTCCGGCCTCTTCGACGCCGTCGTCCCGGTCTGGCGCGCCACCGTCGAGGCCGGGCACGGCGTGATCGGTGCCCAGCTCATCCCGTAGCCCCGACGAGCCAGTGGTCCCGACAATCCCGTTGCGCCGCCCCCGTCCGCCCTGGCACCGTGCCCGGTCAGGAGGCTTCCCGATGGCCGCACTGCGCGAGATCCGCGCCGGCGGCCAGGCGGCGAAGGCGCAACGACTGCTGCCGCCCGAACGCCCGTACCAGCTGCCCGCCGGGACCGCGCGGCGCCTCGACCTCGGATAGGGCCTCAAACGTCCCGGCGTCGCACCACGACCACCGTCACGGCCACCGCGACCAGCGCCCACACCCCCATCGTGATCCAGGAGTCCAGCACGCTCGGCGCGTACTTGCCCATCGTGGTCGAGGAGTTGGGGTTGATGGTGAGCCGGCTGACGGTGGCCAGCGGCAGGTGGGTGCCGATCTCCTTCAGCCAGCGGTAGCGGTCCCCGCCGAACATCAGCGGCATGATGAACATCAGCATCACCAGCGACACGATCGAGGCGGTGGCGTGCCGCAGCAGCGCGCCAAGCGCCATCCCGATCAGCGCGCAGGTCGGCACGATCGCGGCGTAGCCGAGGACGGCCCGCAGGCAGCCCTCGTCGGTGATGGAGAGCCCGACGTGCCGGGAAGCCAGCATCGCGTTGATGCCGAAGAAGGACGCCGTCGACACCACCACCCCGGCGAGCCCGGCGATCCCGCCGATCAGCAGCACCTTGGCCGCGATCACGCCCCGCCGGTCCGGCACCGCGGCGAAGGTGGTGCGGATCATCCCGGTGGTGTACTCGCCGAACACGGTGATCGCGCCGAGACTGCCGGCCGCGACCGCCATCAGGTCACTGGCGATGCTGCTGAGGCCGTGGAACAGCGGGTCGTACTTGTACGGCTCCATGCCGGGCATCGGCGGCGGCGGGTGGTCGATGTAGGTCAGGTCGGTGTGCACGGCGTTGATGTTGATCACGATCGCCGCCAGCGAGGCGAGCGCCAGCACCCAGTACGTCGACCGCAGCGAGCGCAGTTTGATCCACTCGGCGGCGAGCAGGTCGGTGAACCGGGGCGCCGGTTCGGTGGCGCGGGCGGCCTCCGCGCGGATCGGGGTCATGGTGCTCATCGGGTCTCTCCAGCCAGGTACTCGACGCTGTCGGCGGTCAGGGACATGAACGCCGACTCCAGGGACGACGTCCGGGTGGCGAGCTCGTGCAGCACCACGCCGTGGCGCAGCGCGAGTTCACCGATCCGCTCGGCGGACATTCCGGTGACGATCCCGAACTGAGGCTCCACCAAGCCGACTTCGGCGCCCTCTGCGCGCAAGGCGGCGGCCAGCTGCGAGAGTTCCGGCGCGCGTACGACCACGCTCGACTCCGCGTTGCGGGCCGAGAACTCGGCCAGGCTCTCGTCGGCGATCAGGCGTCCGCGTCCGATCACCACCAGGTGGTCGGCGGTGTGCTCCATCTCGGCCATCATGTGGCTGGAGACGAAGACCGTCCGCCCCTCGTCCGCGAGTCGCCGGAACAGTCCGCGTACCCAGAGCACGCCTTCGGGGTCCAGCCCGTTCAGCGGCTCGTCGAAGAGCAGGACCGGCGGGTCGCCGAGCAGCGCGCCGGCGATGCCGAGGCGTTGCTTCATGCCCAGCGAGTAGCCGCCGATCCGGCGCCCGGCGGCCTTGCCCAGGCCGACCTCCGTCAGCACCTCGTCCACCCGTCCGAGCGGGATCCGGTTGCTGCGGGCCAGCGCCGACAGGTGCGCCCTGGCGCTGCGCCCGCCGTGCACGTCCCCGGCGTCCAGCAGGGCGCCGACGTGCCGCAGGCCGCGCGGCCGGTTCGCGAAGGGCACGCCGTCGACGGTGACGGCGCCCCCGGTGGGGGTGTTGAGGCCCAGGATCATCCGCAGGGTGGTGGACTTGCCCGCGCCGTTGGGGCCGAGGAAGCCGGTGACGGCGCCCGGCCGGACGGTGAAGGTCAACTGGTCGACGGCCGTGGTGGCGCCGTACCGCTTGGTCAGTCGCTCGATCTCGATCACGGGGACAACGGTGCCGGTCAGGCCCGTGGTCGGGCATCGGACGGCGGGACACAGCGAGGAGCGGCCGCACCCGCCCCCGGGATTACTCCCGCGGGCCAATGTGTCGCCGCACCGCCCGCCGCTACCATCGCGTCATGATCACCGAACCCCGCCCGCCCCTGCTCAGGCGCCTGCCCGCGGGCGTGTGGGTGACGGCGTTCTGGACGACCGTCGTGGTGTTCCGGTTCTTCACCAGGGACCGTGAGTTGAGCCTACTCTTCGACTACAACGGCAACACCGAGGACATGCCGCTGGTGGTCACCGCCGTGGACACCACCCTGGTCGCGTTCCTGCTGGTGCGGCTGCCGCTGGCGGCGGTCGCGGCGGTGCTGGCGGGCGGCGTCTACGCGCTCGGGATGTGGGGGGTCCCGGAGACGGCGCCGCTGCAGTTCCTGATCGCCGAGGTGGTGGTCGGCTACTGCGTGGTCACCCGCTCCCGCCTGGTCTCGGCGATCGCGGTGTCGATGCCGCTGACCGTGCTCGCCACTCTGTTCACCTGGGGCGCCGTCAACGGCTACGCCGTGAACCCGTACGCCTACCCCGGCCTCGCCGCCACCGTCCTGATCGCCTGGCTGATCGGCAACACCGTCCGCCAGAGCCGCGTGCACGCCGACGCCCTGCGCGGCCGCGCCACCGAGCAGGCCGTCACCGCCGAACGGCTCCGCATCGCCCGCGAGTTGCACGACATGGTCGCCCACAACATCGGCATCATCGCGATCCAGGCCGGCATGGGCAGCCGGGTCATGGACACCCAGCCCGCCGAGACCCGCAACGCGCTGAACGCCATCGAGGCCACCAGCCGGGAGACCCTGGCCGGCCTGCGCCGGATGCTGGGCGCGCTGCGGCAGGGCGAGGGGGAGTCGGCACCGCTCGAAGTCGCGCCGGGGCTCGACGAGTTGGACCGGATGGTGGAGAAGACGGCGGTTGCCGGAGTGCGGGTCGCGCTCACCCGGCGCGGCGACGCCCGCACCCTGCCGCCCGAGGTGGACCTCGCCGCCTACCGGATCGTCCAGGAGGCGGTCACCAACGTGGTCAAGCACTCCGGCACCCGCGACTGCCACGTCACCGTCGAGTATGGCGCCGAGCAACTCGCCGTCACCGTCGTCGATCTGGGCGCGGGCGCGCAGACGGCCACCCCCGGCACCGGCTACGGCCTGGCCGGCATGCGGGAGCGGGTCGCCCTGCTGCACGGCGAGTTCAGCGCCGGCCCGCGCTCCGAGGGCGGCTTCCGCGTCGCCGCCCGACTGCCGATCCCCGAAACAGCCGCCCTGGAGGTGGGACCGTGATCCGCGTCGTCCTGGTCGACGACCAGCCGCTCATCCGCACCGGCCTGCGGGTGCTCATCGCCGACGCCCCCGACCTGGAGGTGGTCGGCGAGGCGGGCAACGGTGCCGAGGCCGTCGAACTGGTCGCCCGGCTGCGCCCGGACGTCGCCGTGATGGACATCCGGATGCCCGGCATGGACGGCATCGAGGCCACCCGCCGGATCACCGCCGACCCCCAACTGCCCACCCACGTGCTCGTCCTCACCACCTTCGACGACGACGACTACGTGTACGGTGCGCTGCGCGCCGGGGCGAGCGGCTTCCTGGTCAAGGACCTCGCCCTGGAGACCATCCTGGACGGCGTGCGGGTCGTCGCCGCCGGGGACGCCCTGATCGCTCCCGGCATCACCCGCCGCCTGATCGGCGAGTTCGCCGCCCGCCCGGAGACCGCCGCCGCCGACCGGCCCCGGCGGGCCGTCGTCGAGGGCATCACCGAGCGCGAGCGGGAGGTGCTGACCCTGGTGGGCCGGGGCCTGTCCAACACGGAGATCGCCGAGGAGCTCACCATCAGCGTGGCCACCGCCAAGGCGCACGTCGCCCGGCTGTTCACCAAGCTGGACGCCCGTGACCGGGTCCATCTGGTCATCCAGGCCTACGAGTTCGGCCTGGTCTCGCCTTCCTAGGAACACTCCCCGGGAACGCGACGAGCGCCGGGGTGGGCCCGCACAACCCACCCCGGCGCTCTACCCCTGTGTCAGAGCGTCATAGGCGGTGCCTCAGGGGACGATCGCGTGCGAGATCTGGCAGGCGCTGACCGCGTTCGACCAGGTCGCCTGCATGGCGAAGGAGCCGGTCGAGAAGGCCACGTTCTGTGCGCCGCCGGTGCCGCCGGTGCCCTTCCAGGCGCACTTGTCGCCGTTCTCGGCGCCGGAGGAGTCGGTCCAACCCCCGGCCGGGTTCTGGTCGGTGACGGTCTCCGCGTACTCGTGGCCGTACACGATGGTCACGCCGTCCAGCGTGCCGGCGCTGCCGCTGTTGACGTAGTTCTGGCCGCAGGAGGTGCCCATGTCCGTCACGTACGGGTTGTTGCTGAACGCCACGTCACCGTACGGCGAGGCGGCGGCGCCGCCGCTCAGCGTGGTGTCGCCGTTCCAGTCGTGCCAGGCGCAGAAGTTGCCCGTGGAGGTGTTGAAGCCGTCCGGGTGGGTGCCGGTGGGCGAGAGCACGATGTACTGCGCGTTGCGGTTGGAGGCCGCGGTGGTGTTGCCGAAGTGCCCGGCGGCCTTCACGGCCTCGGCCGCGATCTGGTTGCCGGTGGCCTGGTTCGGCGCGGCGGCCGACTCGTCCACCCAGACGCCGGCCAGCGCGCCGCCGGTCGGGTAGCCGACGTGCGGGTTGGTGGACCCGCAGGTGGTGGAGCCCTTGGCGACGCCCTCGCAGTACTGGGTCAGAACGCCGGACCAGAGCTCGTTGTTGGTGCCCAGGCCCTTGTACAGCTGCTGCGCGCGGACGGCCTCGCCCGACGGGTCGCCGGACATCGTCGTGTACCCGTTGGCGTCGGTGCCCTGGGTGCCCCACTGGGAGCCCCAGATGACCAGGTAGACCTTCGGCGCGCCGGTGGTGACACCGATGCCGTCGACGCCGCCGCCGTACTTCAGGTTCGACGTACGGGTCGCGGCCGCGGAGGAGGCGTTGGCGTGCTCGGCACTCTCCTTGGTGGGGACGACGCCGTGCCGGTACGGGTGGCTGTTTCCGGCGAACTCGCTGCTCGGCTGGTCCGCCTGGGCGGCCGGAGCGGCGGCGAAACCGGTGGCGGCCAGCGCCAGCGCGCTGAGCCCGGTCAGGGCCCGGACTCGCGCCCGGCGGGAGGTGGGGGACATGCCCATCGTGAGGGTTCCTCTCTCATGCCGACCGCACACCGGTAGGGCGCGACGGCACTGTGGGGGGACAAATGGGGAGGAGCAACGACGGTGGCCCGGAGCCACTGGCGGTTCGTCATGAACAGTCAGTGAAGTGGGGATGGGGGACCGGTTCACTGCCGACGGCCGGAAGCAAAGCACCGCCGCCGAAACCGGGTCAACGACGGCGACAGTAAGACGAGCCCCAAGGAAACACCCGCTGAACGTACCGAAAGTCAAAAGGCCGCAGCTGGAGGGCGGTTGACACGCGTAGCGAAGCCGTATCTCAACAGTTGAGGGGACCGTTTACACCGTATTCGTCCCCCCGGGCCCTCCCCGTGACCCGCACCGAACGATCACAGCCGCCCCTTCCCGGCCCCCGAGCCGGTGCCCTACCTTGTCCGCATGCCCGTCCGGGTACACCCTGGTCCAGCACGCCGCCCGCGACTCCGTGCCGCCCGGGCCCCGCCGCTCGCGGCCGGCCGAGGCCGCCGCCCTCCTGAACCCTGAGCCGAGCGGACCGCCCCCTACTGCTCCTCGATCTCCGCGATCCGCGTGATCCGCCCGTGCGAGTCGAGCACCACGTCGTAGGCGTTGCCGTAGCAGGCGTACGGGTCGGCCGGGTCGCGGTCGGCGAGGCAGTCGTTGAGGTGGGTGACCAGTTCGTCCAGCTGGACGGGCTTCGCCGCGTCCTCGTGCGGGCGGTCGACCAGCGTCGCGGCCACGCCGGACGCCGCGAAGCCGTAGTGGACGGGCGTGCCGGTGGCTTCGTAGTGGGGCGGGCCGCAGGTGTGGCGGGCGGACTGGGCGGTGAGGTCGCCCGGGTCGGCGGAGACGATGATCAGCACCTGGTGGCCGGGCGCCGGGCACGGGTCGCTGGGGGCGGGGGCGGCGACGGTGCCCGCGACCGGGGAGTCGGCGGCCGCGTCGTCGGCGAGGTCGTCATCGTCGTCCAGCAGATCGTCGGCCCCGTCGTCGGCGAGGGCGGCGGCGGAGGAGGCCGCGGTCACCGTCGGGCGGGAGTCGGCGGGGGTGCAGCCGGTGAGGCAGGCCAGCGCGGTGCCGGTCAGCACGGCGGCGGCGAGGAGTATGCGGGGCACGGCCATGGCACAAGTCTCCCCGGGCGGCGGCGACGGGCTGCACTCGGGTACACGACCGGCGCGCGGTGAACGGTTCCCGTCCCCGCCGGACGTGCGGATCCGGCGGGGACGGGACGTCTCGGGGAGGCAGTGCGGGCGACGACCGGGAAGGCATCAGGCCGCGACCGGCCGCTGTGCCTCGTACGCCTCGCGCACCCGCGCCTGGGCCTTCGGGTCCCTGCCCAGGTGGTCGAGCCCGAGCAGCGCCGCGCCCAGGACGGGCGGCGCGACGACCACCCGCGGCTCGGCGAGCGGCGCGGCCACGGTCAGGCGGGCCGTGAGGTTGTCGAGCAGCAGCGGTTGTCGGGAGGCGAGCACCCCGCCGCCGAGCACCACCGGGGCGGGCGCGTCCAGCAGGTCCAGCCGTCTCAGCGCGACGACGGCCAGCCGGACGATCTCGTCCGCCTGCCGGTCGATCAGCTCCAGGGCGGTGGCGTCCCCCTCGCCCGCGACCGCGAACAGCACCCGGACGATCTCGTGCAGCCGGGTGCTCGGCAGGTGCCCGAGGTGGACGGCCTCGGCGACGGCCCCGGCGCTGGGCAGGCCGAAGTGCTCGGCGATGGCCCGGGCCAGCGCGGTCGGCCCGCCCCGCCCGTCCTCCGAGCGGACGGCGTGCCACATGCTGGTGATGGCGAGCCCGGAGCCGCCGCCCCAGTCGCCGGTGAGCTCGCCGAGGGCGGGGAAGCGGGCGGTGCGCCCGTCCGGGAGCAGGCCGACGCAGTTGATCCCGGCGCCGCAGACCACGGCGACCCCGCGCGGGCCGTCGGTGCCGGCCCGCAACAGGCCGAAGGTGTCGTTGACGACGGTGTTGCTGGCGCCCCAGGGGTGCGATTCGAGGGCGGTGCGCAGTGCCTCCTCCTCGACCGGGAGGTCGGCGTTGGCCAGACAGGCGCTGACGTGGCTGGTGAGCAGGCCGTGCCAGGAGGGGTGGCCGGCCGCCGCGGCGGCCTCCTCGACCAGCGGGGCGAGGCCGGCGACGGCTGCGGCGCCGCCGATCTTCTGGGGTGCGAAGCCGCCGCCGCGGGCGGTGCCCAGGACGGTGCCGTCGGCGCCGATCAGGGCGACGTCGGTCTTGGAGTTGCCCGCGTCGATGGCGAGTACGCCGGGCAGGAGAGGTTCGGGCTGGTGGGTCATCGGGTCCCCGCGGATCGTACGTGGCCCGGCCGTGAGCCCCGGCCGGGGTGCCCGGCCGTGAGCCCCGGCCGGGGTGCCCGGCCGTGAGCCCCGGCCGGGGATGGTCGGTCTCCTCGCGGTGCCCGGCCCGCGATCCGTGACGATCCGTGGCGGGCTGGGCACCGGACGCTCAGGCCCAGGCGAGGTGCTCGCGGTTGTGGGCGAGCAGCCGGTCCGCGAGCCGGTCGGCGAGTTCGATCTGGCCGACCAGCGGGTGGGCGAGCAGGGCGTCGAAGACCCGGTCGCGGCCGCCGCGCAGGGCGGCGTCGAGCGCGAGGTGCTCGTACGAGGTGACGGCGGCGATCAGCCCGGCGAACAGCGGCTCGACGGGACGCTGCGGCAGCGGCCGCACGCCGGCGGCGTCCACCTCGGCCGGGACCTCGATGACGGCGTCGTCCGGCAGGAACGGCAGCACGCCGTCGTTGCGGGTGTTCACCACCTGCACGGAGGTCCCGCCGCCGGTGCCCAGCAGCGAGGCGATGAGCTGGACGGCCGCCTCGGAGTAGAACGCCCCGCCGCGCTTGCCGAGCAGCTCGGGCTTGGTGTCCAGACCCGGGTCGGCGTACAGCTCCAGCAGCTGCCGCTCGATCTCGGCGACCTGCGCGGCCCGCGAGCCCTGCGCCCTGAGCTCCTCGACCACCGCGTCGTGCTGGTAGAAGTACCGCAGGTAGTACGAGGGCACCGCGCCGAGCCGCTGCACGAAGCCCTGCGGCAGGCGGAGGTCGTCCGCGATCTCCTTGCCGAGGTCCTGCAGCAGTGCGGGCAGCACCTCCTGCCCGGTGGCGGAACCGGGCGCGTCGAGCAGGGTGACCCCGCGCTCCCAGGTCAGGTGGTTGAGCCCGACGTGGTCCAGCCGGACCAGCTCCGGAGCCACCCCCAGGTGCGCCGCGAACTTGCGCTGGAAGCCGATCGCGACGTTGCACAGCCCGACGGCCCTGTGGCCGGCGTTCTGCAGGGCCCGGGTGACGATGCCGACCGGGTTGGTGAAGTCGACGATCCAGGCGTCCGGGTTGGTGCGGCGGACCCGTTCGGCGATGTCCAGCACGACCGGGACGGTGCGCAGCGCCTTGGCGAGCCCGCCGGCGCCGGTGGTCTCCTGGCCGACGCAGCCGCACTCCAGCGGCCAGGTCTCGTCCTGGTCGCGCGCCGCCTGCCCGCCGACCCGCAGCTGGAGCAGGACGGCGTCGGCGTCGGCGACCCCCGCCGTCAGGTCCGTCGTCAGGGTGACGGCCGCGCCGTGCCCCTGCTTGGCGAAGATCCGCCGGGCCAGGCCGCCGATCAGCTCCAGCCGCTCGGCGGCCGGGTCGATCAGCACCAGCTCGCCGATCGGCAGGGTGTCGCGAAGCCGGGCGAAGCCGTCGATCAGCTCGGGGGTGTACGTCGAGCCGCCGCCGACGATGGCCAGCTTGAGCGGGGAACTGCCGGACTTGAGTGTGGCGGACATCAGCCCTTGACCCCTGTCAGTGTCACGCCTTCGATGAAGGCCTTCTGTGCGAAGAAGAAGAGGACGATCACCGGCGCCATCACCAGCAGGGTGGCGGCCATGGTGAGGTTCCAGTTGGTGTGGTGGGCGGCCTTGAACGACTCCAGGCCGTAACTGAGGGTCCAGGCCTGGTGGTTGTTGCTGGCGTAGATCTGCGGGCCGAAGTAGTCGTTCCAGCAGTAGAAGAACTGGAACAGGGCGACGGCGGCGATGGCCGGCTTGGCCATCGGCAGGACCACCCGCAGCAGGGTGCGCAGGTCGCCGCAGCCGTCGATCCGGGCGGCCTCGATGTACTCCTTGGGGATGGTCATCAGGAACTGGCGCAGCAGGAAGATCGAGAACGCGTCGCCGAAGGCCATCGGGATGATCAGCGGCCAGAGCGAGCCGTCCATGCCCATCTGCTTGGCCCAGAACAGGTACATCGGGATGACGGTGACCTGCGGCGGCAGCATCATCATCGCGATGACCGCCATCAGTGCCAGATTGCGGCCGCGGAAGCGGAACTTGGCGAGGGCGTAGGCGACCGGCAGGCTGGAGACGACGGTCAGCAGGGTGCCGGCGCCGGCGTACACCAGGGTGTTGCGCCACCAGGTGAGGAAGCCGGGGGTGTCCCACACCTTGCCGTAGTTGCCCCACTCCCAGCGGGTGGGCCAGTAGTCGGTGGTGAGCGCCTGCTGGTCGTCCATCACCGAGGTGAGGAAGACGAAGACGAAGGGCAGCAGGAAGAACAGCGCGGCCGCGATGGCCAGCGAGTGCACGGCCACCCATTCGAGCACTGCGCGGCGCCGGGCCGCCCGGGCGGCGGGGCCGCCGGCCCGGGAGGCGCCGGCCCGGGAGGCGCCGGCCCGGGAGGGCGCCTCGGTGAGCGTGGAGCTGAGAGTCATGGTGGGGTCCTCAGGGGTCCGCTAGTCGTCGCTCGCCATGAAGCCGGAGCGGCGGCGGAGCAGGATCGAGGTGACGGCCATCGAGATGGCGAACAGCACCAGGGCGACGACGCAGGCCGCGCCGTAGTTGAAGCGCTGGAAGCCGAGGTTGTAGACCATCTGCGGCAGGGTCCAGGTGGAGCCCTGCGGGAAGCCCGGCTCGAACGGCTGGCCGGAGTTGCCCGCGATGCCGCTGGCGACCTTCCCGGCGACGATCGCCTGGGTGTAGTACTGCATGGTCTGGATGACCCCGGTGACCACCGCGAACATGATGATCGGCGAGATGTTCGGCAGCGTGACGTACCGGAACTTCTGGAACGGGCCGGCGCCGTCCAGCTCGGCCGCCTCGTACTGCTCCTTGGGGACGTCCAGCAGCGAGGCCATGAAGATGACCATCAGGTCTCCGACGCCCCACATGGCGAGCATGGTGAGCGCCGGCTTGGACCAGTCCGGGTCGGCGAACCAGCCGGGCTGCGGCAGGCCGAGCTCGCCGAGCAGGTGGTTGAGCGGGCCGGTGCCCGGGTTGAGCAGGAAGGCGAAGGCGACGGTGGCGGCCACCGGCGGGGCCAGGTAGGGCAGGTAGAAGACCGTCCGGAAGAACCCGACGCCGGTCTTGATCTTGGTGATCAGCAGCCCGATGCCGAGGCCGAAGGCGACCCGCAGGGTCACCATGACGACGACCAGCCACAGGGTGTTGCGCAGGCCCTGCCAGAACGTCGGCAGCTCGTTGAAGACGTAGTCCCAGTTCTTGAGCCCGTTGAAGCTGGGCGCGCCGAAGCCGTTGTACTGGGTGAAGGAGAAGTAGGCGGTCGAGATCAGCGGGTAGGCGAAGAAGACGCTGAAGCCGATCAGCCAGGGCGAGAGGAAGGCGAGGGCGCGGGCCGCCTCCCGGCGGCGCTTCCGGCGCAGCAGGTGCTGCGTGGAGGACGCCGCCGGGTCGGCCGGTCCAGTGCCCTTGGGCGCGCCGCCCTCGGGGGTGCTTCCCTTGCGGGTGCCGAACGCGATTGACATGGGAGCTCCGTGGACCGTTCCCGCCGCCTACTTGGCCTGGGCGATGTCGGTGTCGATCTGCTTGGCTGTGGCGGCCAGGCCGGCCTGCAGGTCGGTCTGCTTGCCGGACTCGTAGTCGTAGCCGAGGTTCTGCAGCGTGGAGATGTAGGCGCTGCCGTTGACGGCCGCAGGGGTGGTGCTCGAATGGGCGTTCTTGGCGACGTCCAGGAAGGTCTTGAAGTTCGGGTCGACCACCAGCTTCGGCGAGTTGAGCGCGTCGAAGGTGCTGGGCACGTTGTGGATCGCGTTGGCGAAGCCGACCACCGCGTCGGTGTCGGTGGTCAGGTACTTGACCAGCTCCCAGGCCGCGGCCTGCTTCTTGCTGGTGCTGGCGATGCCGACGATGGTGCCGGTCTGGTAGCCGCGGCCGTAGGTGTCGGCCTGGTCGTCCGGGACGGGGAACGGTGCGGTGGCCCAGTCGAAGTCGGGCTTGCTCTCGGCGAGCGAGGCGGTGCGCCACTCACCGTCGACGGCCATCGCGACCTGGCCGGTGAGGAAAGGGTTCTTGGCGCTGAACTCCTCGCCGAAGGTGGCGCGGTACTTCTCCAGCTTGGCGTAGCCGCCGAGCTGGTCGACCATCCCCTTCTGCCAGTTGAGCATCGCGGCGACCTTCGGGTCGGTGGCGATGTTGGACTTGCCGTCGGCGCCGAAGTAGGTGGCGCCGTACTGGCCGAGGAAGTGCTCGGTGGTGGACTCGTAGCCGTGGTACAGCGGCATGAACCCGAGCTGCTTGTACGAGTCGCCGTCGGGAAAAGTCAACTTCTTGGCGTCGTCGGCGAACTCGCTGAAGGTCCTGGGCGCGTCGGTGATGCCGGCCGCGGCGAAGGCCTTCTTGTTGTAGTACAGGCCGTAGGCGTCGCCGAGCAGCGGCAGCGAGCACTGGTTGCCCTGGAACTGCGTGTAGTTGAGCATCGTGGCCGGGAAGGTCTTGGCCGCGTCGATGCCGCTCTTCTGCAGCAGGGGCTTGAGGTCGATGAAGGCCTTGGTCGAGCAGAACATGCCGACGTTGTTGGTGGTGAAGGAGGACACCACGTCCGGCGCGTCGTCGCCGCCGGCCCGCAGGGCCTGGTTGAGCTTGTCGTCCGCGATGTTGCCCACGGTCTTGACGTGGATGTTGGGGTGGGCCTTCTCGAACGCGGCGATGTTGTCGTCGATCGCCTTGGTCTCGTTGTCCTGGCTCCAGCCGTGCCAGAAGGTGATGGTGACGTCCTTGCCGCTGGCCGAGTCGACGGCGGCGCCCGCGTCGTCGGAGCCGGTGCAGGCGGTGGCGAGCAGGGCCAGCACGGCGCTGCCGGCGACGGCGGCGATCGTCCGGCGGCCTCTGCGGGAGGTGGTGGCGTGCACTTCGGGGTCCTCCTGGAGGTGCGCGGGCAGGCGTCATTGCTTCTGGTCCCGCGTAGGGGTCGGGGGAGAGGTGGGTGCAGGTCGGAGGGTCGGGTGGCCGGGGGGAGCGTCAGTGGGTGGAGAAGACCGCCTCGCGGGCGTCGGCGAGGGCGCGTTGCAGGGCACCGAGCAGGACGGGTGAGCCGGGCAGGGCACTGCTGCGGACCTCCGGCCGGGCGAGGCAGATCCGGGCCAGCTCGTCCTCGACGAGCGCGCGCAGGCGTTCCCCGCCCGCGCTCGGCACCGCGCCGGAGAGGACCACCAGCTGGGGGTCGACCACGGCGACGATCACGGCCAGCCCGACGGCGAGCCGCCCGGCCAGCTCGGTGAGGAAGGTGTCGCCGGCACCCGGGGTGGCCAGGGCCTTGGCGATCGACTCCTCCGCGCTGGGTGCGCCGAGGCCGTGCTCACGGGCCAGTGCCCGGACGGCGGGCGCGCCGACCAGGGCCTGGAACCCGCCGAACTTGCGCCGGCGCGCGTCCCACTCGACCGGCGAGCCCGGCACCGGCATGTAGCCGACCTCCCCGGCGCCGCCGGTGAAGCCGCGGTGCAGCCGCCCGGCGATCACGATCGCGGCGCCGGTGCCCGCCCCGGCCCAGAGCAGGACGAAGTCCTCGAAGCCCGCCGCCGCGCCGGAGGCCTGCTCGGCGACGGCGGCCAGGTTCACGTCGTTCTCGATCGACACCGGCGTGCCGATCGCCTCGGAAAGCTCCTCGACCAGCCGCGGCGAGTGCCAGCCCGGCAGGTGGGAGGCGTAGCCCAGCTTGCCGGTGACCGGGTCGGGGGCGCCGCCGACGCCGATCGCGACGGTGCGCAGGCTCCCCTCGGCCAGCCCGGCGGCCCGGACCGCCTCGGCGACCGCGGCGGCGACTCTCGGGATGGTCTCGGCGGCCGGGACGCCTCTGGTCGGGACGCTGTGCTCGGTCAGCGTGGTGCCGGTGATGTCGGCGATCGCGACCCGGATCCCGCTGTTGGTGACGTCCAGCCCGGCGACGTACCCGGCGGCCGGATTCACCTGGTAAAGCTGCGCGTTGGGACCGGGTCCGCCCTCGGTGGTGCCGACCGGCAGGACCAGCCCGGCCGCCTCCAGGCGGGCCAGCAGCTGGGAGGCGGTGGGCTTGGACAGCCCGGTCAGGGTGCCGATCTGGGTGCGCGAGAGCGGGCCGTTCTCCAGCAGGAGTTCGAGGGCGGCGCGGTCGTTGATGGCGCGCAGGAGGCTCGGGGTGCCGGCGAGGGGGGCCTTGGCGGTGCTCTTGGTCATGCCCGGCATCCTTCCTCTTTCGGCTGGTCGGGGAAGCCCCGGGCGGCCGGTGGGGCCCGGGCCGGTGAACTGCCGCGAACTGTTAGGAAACTTTCCAGTCGCTTGGACAGGACCGTACGGGCCGCGTCAGCGGGGTGTCAATGGCCGGTGCGGCGGAGGATGCCGAAGCGTTACGGGACAGCGCGAAGCTCAGTCCGCCGGTTATCAGCCGTTGATCTTGCCGTGGCGCTAAAAAGATCGACAGGGCCTTCCACGCGACCTGCGTGTACAACCAGCTGCTGCGGTTCCGCCAGACCGAACTGCGCCGGGGCGACCTGACGCCCACCGAGCGGGCGAGCTTCCAGAGCGCCTACGACGAGGGCCTGCCGGCCGTCCTCATGCGCGAACTCGAACTCCTGCGTGAGCACTTCTCCCGCACGGGGTGGAGCTGCTGGCCGACCTGCGTCACCACACCGACCAGCTGTAGTGCCACGCTGAGCAGAACCGAACGAGGGAGGGGCCGGTGCTCCAGCACCTCATCACTCAAGATGCCGACCTGCGTATGGTCCCCAGAGACCGCGACGAGCTGACCACCGCGGTCGGCCAACTCCACGAGGAACTGAGGGCCTTGCCCGAGGGAACCGACCCCGCGCGAACTCGGCTCCTGACCAGGTGGATCGGCATCGGCCAGATGTGCCTGGGCAACCACGAGGAGGCCCGCACGTTCCTTCGGCAGTCGCTCGACCTGGCCGCAGCGGTTGGCAACACCCGGGCCGTCGTCGCCACCGGGCTCAACCTCGGCGACGCGCACCGCTACGCCGGTGACGTGCAGACTGCGGACGCGCTCTACCGCAGCGCTCTGAACACCGCGCGAAGCCACCACCCGGAACTGGTTGACTTCGCGCTCCAGCACACCGGCAAGTACTTCATGGAGCGCGGCGACCTCGCGGATGCCCAGGCCCATCTCCAAGAAGCGCTGCGGCTGCGGATCGCCAAGGGGGACGCCGGGCTGGTCGAGTCCACGCAGGCCGCACTCGCCCGGGTGGAGATGCTGATCGGCCAGGCCGACGCATCGGCGGCAGGTGGCGCGGTGCCGCGCCGGTGGAGCGGTCAGTGGACCTCATGGCTCCAGTCCCGCACCACGGCCCGGACGCCGGCCCGACGGGCAGAGGACTTCCCCAACCTCCGGGACGCTGTGCGCGGGCTCACCGCACACCAGCGCGTGCAACCGCGCCACCTGCGTGATCAGTCGTTTCCCGCTGAGCTGATCGCCGCTATGGCGGTGGAGGCCGAGAAAGCCGTCGCTGCCGGTGGATACCTGCACAACGGCAAGTGGAACGCGCCCGTCGGCGACGCCGCGAACCGGTTCGCCGCACAGATCGATCTCGCCGCAGTCGTAGCACGGTCCACCGGCCTGGAAGTCGAGCAGCCGCACGCTGGCGTTTACATCGGCTACGAGGAAGGGCAGTTCCCCGACTTCCACGTTGACGAGTCCGGCTTCGGTGAGGCCAACCTGATCCTCTGCCTCAAGCGCGCTCGCCTCACCGGTGCGCCCAGGGTCAGCACCACCGTGTTCATCAACGCCAACGGCTATCTCGAATGCGATCTCGGCGTGGGTGACTGTGTCGTGTTCGACGGCGCGCTCACGCCGCACGGCCGGACGCCGCTCAGCGCCGGAGAGAGCGTCACCCTCATCAGCTTCGGCTTCCGCGCGCGTGATCAGGCTCTGCGCACGCTCACGAACCTCCCGCCGGTCCCTCGGTAGGGAAGGTGTATTCAGCCGATCCGGTACCCACGTCCCGCTGCCTACTGACCAACTCGCACCCCCGCCGCCCTCAACCTCCAGCGGCGGGCCAGTCCCCGTTCTGTGGCTGCCCCTGGAAACCACCGGGGTGGGGGCGGGGCCATCGCCTGCCGAGGCCGAGCCGGCGGAGCCGGGCTTACGGCTTCGCCAGGTCGTCCGTCGGCGGCTTCGGCAGCGGGATCGGCTCGGCCGCCCGGTACCGCGGCGAGGTCGGGTCGGACAGCGCCGACGGCGGCGAGGGCTCGGCGATCGCCACCCCGGCGGCCACCGCCGTGGCCTCTTCCTTGACCTTGATCCCGGCCAGGTCGAAGGCCGACTTCAGCCGCTGGCGCAGCGCCCGGGAGACCACCGGCGCCTTGCCCGGGGCCGTCCGGGCCTCGACCCGCACCATCACCGAGTCCGCCGCCACCGACTCCACGCCCAGGATCGACACGGGCGCCCAGACCAACTCGTCGTACGGAGTCTCCTTGGCCAGCGACTCGGCCGTCTCCAGGATCAGGC
Source organism: Kitasatospora sp. NPDC001159 (assembly GCF_053598235.1). Taxonomy (NCBI): domain Bacteria; kingdom Bacillati; phylum Actinomycetota; class Actinomycetes; order Kitasatosporales; family Streptomycetaceae; genus Kitasatospora; species Kitasatospora sp. NPDC001159. The sequence goes on along the minus strand of NZ_JBSFJV010000006.1, from coordinate 72,030 downwards.
CCTCGACCCGCTGCAGGTCCTCCTTGTACCCGACCTGCACGTCCACCGAGGCGGTCGCCCAGCCCTGGCTCATGTTGGCGATCCGCTTCACCTCGCCGTTGCGGATGTACCAGATCTCGCCGTTCGCCCCGCGCAGCTTGGTCACCCGCAGCCCGACCTCCAGCACCGTGCCGGTGGCCACCCCCGTGTCGACCTCGTCGCCGACGCCGTACTGGTCCTCCATGATCATGAAGACCCCGGAGAGGAAGTCCGTCACCAGGTTGCGGGCGCCGAAACCGATCGCCACACCGGCCACACCGGCACTCGCCAGCAGCGGCGCCAGGTTCACCCCGAGCGCGGAGAGCACCATCAGCGCCGCCGTGCCCAGGATGCTGAACGAGGCCACGCTGCGCAGCACCGAGCCGATCGCCTCCGACCGCTGCTGGCGCCGCTCCGGGTTCACCACCCCGTGGTTGGCCAGCAGCCCGCCGAGCCGGCTCTCCTCCCGGTGCTCGTGGCTGCGCGCCATCCGCGCGATCAGCTGGGTGATCAGCTTGTTCACCACGGTCCGCAGGATCATCGCCAGCACGACGATGAAGACGATCCGCAGCCCGCCCGCCAGCCAACTCTGCCAGTGCGTGTCGAACCAGCTGGCCGCCTGTTTGGTGGTGTCGGTGACCTCCTGTGCGCTGGTGGGGATGCGCAGGTCCAGCTGTGGCAGCGCAGGCGCGGTGGGGGAGGGGGCCGGCGTCGGGGTGGAGAGCGTCGAGGACGCGTCGGTCAGACCGGTGGCGCCGGAGCGGAACACGTGCGGGACCTTCCTTGCTGGGGGCGTGACGGGACCGCGCCGCCGCAAGCGGCCCGCGGACCGTGCGTGTCAGCCTATCCGTTGCCGAACACCCACCCGGCATGCCGAAGGGCGTACGCACCATCCCGGACGCCCGTCAATGCCCCGGTACGCTCCCCCCGCGCGCCGACCCCGCGCCACCCGGAGCGGTACCCGAACGGCCGGGTCGGCGCCGCCGGACGGCCCACGGCGCTGCTCCGACCGGCCGAGTCGTCCCCCGGGCGGGACACCGGGCCGGGCCCCGGCGGCACCGGGGTGCAGCCCAACCTTCCTCAGGGCATGCCGGGTATGACAGAGACCACACCCGGAGTTCGCGTCAGGTCCGTTACACAGGAGTGGTGGCGCCGTACGAAGGCGTAAGGCGACACTGGGGGAGATCGCGCACTCGTTGCGGGATCCAACCGCTCGTCCCGGCGCGAGCCACGCGCCGCAGGCGTCCAAGGAGGCATCCGTGCCGCATGTCCTGGTCCTCAACGCGTCCTACGAGCCACTCGGCGTCGTATCGATGCGCCGCGCACTCATCCTGGTCCTCAACCACAAGGCGGTCAGCCTGGAGGACTCGGGAGTCACTCTGCACAGCGCCACCAGCGCCCTTCCGGCGCCGTCCGTCGTCCGTCTGACCCGCTTCGTCCGGGTCCCCTTCTGCGGGCCCGTCCCGCTCACCCGCCGGGCGCTGTTCGCCCGGGACCACGGTCGCTGCGTCTACTGCGGGGCCGCCGCCACCAGCGTCGATCACGTCATCCCGCGCAGCCGGGGCGGCCAGCACCGGTGGGACAACGTGGTGGCGGCCTGCCGCCGCTGCAACCACACCAAGGCCGACCGCCACCTCACCGAACTCGGCTGGCGGATGAAGCGCCCGCCCGCACCGCCCAGCGGCCTCGCCTGGCGGATCATCGGCACCGGGATCAAGGACCCGCGCTGGCGGCCCTACCTGGAGCCGTACGGCGGCGGGGACCAGTTGCGCGCCCCACAGTGGGGCGAGTACGAGCACCACGACCATACCGAGCCGAACCACTCCGTCCCGATCGGCCGGGCGCACGGCGCCCACCCCGCCCCCGTCCGCCGCGGCGAGCAGCCCGAACCGCTCTCCGCCTGACCGAAGCTCCACAAGGGCCCGCCCGTCACAACGTCGGTACGCGCCTCATGGGCCGCCGCGCCCCCCACACTGGGGAGCCCGGCGGCCCGCCGCGTTCCGGCCGCCCTTTTTGAGCCCGGCTCGCCTCCGGGGCGCTCTGACCCGGTGCCGACGGTCGGCGCTCCGGCGCTCGTGCCTCGCTTGTCGCTTCTCCCTTTCGGCACCGGCGCGCGCCTTCGGCTCGCCGGGCCACGGGCCACCTTCCCCGGTGGCCTCCTACTGCTTCGGCGGCGCCGCCGGCGTCGTGGGCGCGGTCCCCGGCTGGCCCGGGTTCGGCTGGCCCGGCTGGGCTGGCGGGGCTGGCGGGGCGGTCGGCGGCTGTTGCGGCGGGGCGACCGGAGCGGTGACGGCGTACAGCTCGATGCCGTACAGCGAGTAGCCGAACTTGGTGGCCCGCGCCACGCCCTGCATCCGCACGAACCGGACGGCCGAGGCGTCGAAGCGCACCGTCTCGTCCCCGCCCTTGCCGTTGCCCACCGTCGCCGCGTCCGTCCAGGTGCTGCCGTCCGGCGACACCTGGATCTTGTACGAGGAGGCGTACGCGGACTGCCAGTGCAGCACCGCCGCGCCCAGGTGGACGGTCTGCGGCAGCTCCAGCTGCACCCAGGCGTCGTCCTTGGCCGGCGAGGACCAGCGGGTCTTCGGGTCGCCGTCGGAGACCGCCGAGGCCGGGAAGGCCGGGGTCTCGTCGCCCGAGGAGGTGGCGTTCGCGCCCACCGCCAGGTCCGGCCCGGAGGTCGGCGGCACCACGTGCACCTGCAGCACCTGCTTCACGGTGGTGCTGCCCGCCACGTACGACACCGGCACCTGGTACGTCCCGGACGGCGTCCCCGGCGCGGCGGTGACCAGCAGCGGCACGCCCACCCGGCCGCCGCGCGGCACGGTCACCGGGCCGGCCGGGGTCACGGTGAGGCCCTTGGCGGCGGCCGGCACCTCGGTGCGCAGCTCGCCGGTGGTGCCCTCGGGGCGGCCGGCCTCGACGGTGGCCTGGGTCTTGGCGGGCGAGGCCGCGCCGGTGACCACGTCCAGCGCCGGGTCGGCCAGGCCGAGCCGGGCCGCCGGGACGTCCGCGTACCACGGGATCACCTGGTTGACCACCGGCGGGTCGCCGCCGGGCTTCCAGGTCAGCCGGAAGGCGTCGGCCAGCTGCCCGCCGGCCTGCAGCTCGTTGTAGCCGGGTTGCACGGTGCCGATGTCGGTCCAGGTGCCGTCGGAGCGGCGCACCGCGACGGTGGCGGTGGCGTGCACGTTCGGGTCGGTCAGCACGGTCAGCCGGTCCAGCGGACGGGCGCTGCCGAGCTCGACGGTCAGCGGCTGGTCCAGCGCGGTGGGCGGCTTGGCGGCGCGGTAGGCGGTGTCCGGGTTGCCGTCCAGCACGGCCGCGGCCGAGGAGCCGGGCAGCGCGTCGGGCCCGCCGGAGACGCTGGCCGGGGCCTCGTCCGGGGCGGTCACGGTGAACTCGCGCACCGCGACGGCGGTCTTCTGCGCGGCGGTGGCCCGCAGCCGTACCGCTCGCACCACCGTGCCGGGCGGCAGCTGGGCACTGACCGTCTTCTGGTTCTTCACCACGGCGAGCTGCTGCCAGCCGCCCTCGCCGGTGCTGTACTCCAGCACGCCGTCGCGGATGTAGTCGTCCACGGCGGTCTGGGCGTCCGGGCCGTCGCCCCAGCCGCCCATCAGCACGGTGACGCCGCTGATCGGCCGCCCTGCGCCGAGGTCCACGCCGACCGAGTCGCCGGGCTGCGGGGGAGCGGAGCTCCAGTAGAAGGTGCCGGCCTGGCCGTCGGTCATCAGCGCGGGCAGGTGGTCGTGCGCGGTGCCCATGCTGCTGGTCGGGGTGACCCCGCCGCTGACCACGCCGGACCAGTTGTCGGCGGCGCGCACCGCGCGCTCCAGGAACGGGTCGAGCACTCCCGGGCCGATGGTCGCCGGGTACTGGGCGAGCTGGGCGCGCAGCCGGTTGAGCTGCACCCGGGCCTTCCAGGCCGCCCCTCCGTCGCCGCCCTTCTGGGCCAGCAGCATGTCCAGCGCGGCCTGCCCGGCCAGCCCGTAGTCGTGCAGCGGGCTCAGCCAGGGCCCGGCCTCGGCGGCCAGCTGGGCGGTGGCCTGGGTGCCGGAGAGGGTCTGCTGGGCGGTGGCCATCGCGGAGAAGGCGTCCCGCAGCGGGGCCGCGGCCTCTACCAGCTTGGCGAGGTCCGGGGTGGCGCCGGAGCTGGGCTGGGCGGCCGCCCAGAACCGGTCCAGCAGCGGCGTCAGGTAGCCGGACTCCTGCTTGGACAGCGGCGAGGAGGTGCTGTTGCCGGCCAGCGCGGTCACCGCGGACAGCGCCGACCCGGCGGGCGTGGCGCTGGCGCCGGTCGGCCCGGCCAGCGAGCGCACCGCGGCCTGCCAGGAGTCGTCGGGCTTGTAGCCGGTCGGGTTCCAGGCGAAGTCGCCGGCCGTGGCGAGCGCTATCCGGGAGGCCACCGGCTGCTGCATCGCGCCGGTCAGCAGCACCGCCGAGCGGGTGGCCACCTCCGGCTCGCGGCCGGTGTAGGCGCCGAGGAAGAGCCGGTCCGGGCTGGCGTCGTTGACCGGGTAGTTGTCCATGGTGACCAGCGGGTGCCCGTAGAGGCTCCCGGTGTCGGAGGTCTGGGCGCCGGTGATCTTCTCCGGGATCACCCCGCCGCCGCTCCAGGCCACCTGCACACCGCTCGGCAGCGCGTCGGCCAGCGCCTTGCGGTACGGCGTGGTGCCCTGCTTGTGGTACTCGGTCGGCACGATGGACAGCGGCGCCAGGCCCGGGTTCTTGGCGATCAGCCGGTCCTGCACCTTCTTGACCAGCGCGGCCTGCGCCTTGGCGGCCGCGGCCGGACCGCTGCCGTAGGCGTCGTGGTCGTCGTCGCAGTGCCACTCGTCGTAGCTGACGTCCAGGAACTGCAGCTGGAAGGCGGTGAAGCCGAGCTTGCGCAGCCCGTCCAGCTTCGAGACCAGCGCGTTGACGTCGTCGTCGGAGCTGAAGCAGAGCGACTGCCCCGGGTCGATCGCGTAGCCGAGGGTGACGTGGTTCTGCCGGGCCCGGTCGCCGAGCTCGCGCAGCTCCGACTGCTGGGCGGCCGGGTAGGCGTCGCGCCAGCGGGACAGCCGGAACGGGTCGTCACCGGGGGCGTACAGGTAGAAGTTCTGCTTGGAGCGGCCCAGGAAGTCGACCTGGTCGAGCCGCTGCTGGGCGCTCCACGGGGTGCCGTAGAACGCCTCCGCGGTGCCGCGCACCGCCGCCCCGCTCGGCCAGTCCCGCAGCGTGACCCCGGGCAGGCCGAGCCCGGCCGCGCCCGGCCCCTGGCCCTGCCCGGCCGGTACGGCGGCGAGCAGCTGGCGCAGGCTCTGCGCGGCGTAGAAGGTGCCGGCGGGGTCCACGCCCGCCAGCACCACCACGCCGTACGTGCCGCCGCCCTGGGCGGGCAGCTGACCCGCCGACAGCACGTAGCCGCCGGCCGTCATGCCGTCGGTCGAGGGCCCGGAGCCGTCCTTGGCGCCGGCCGCGGCGGCCAGCTGGCGCAGCGTCTGCTCCACCTCGCCCCCGGCGTCCTCGGCGGCCCCGCCGACGTACACCACCAGCGAGCCGGCGGCCGGCGTCCCGCCGTCCGGCTGCGGGGTCACCGAGGTGGCCCCGGCGACGGCCAGCACCTCGCGTACGGCGTCCACCGCGCCCCGGTCCACCTTGGGCGCGGGCACCAGCGTCACGGCGGCCGGCACCGTGACGGCCTTGCCCGCCACGGTCTGCTCCTGCGGGTGCGGGAACACCTGCGGGTTCGTCACGCTGCCCAGCGGCGTCTGCGGCGCGGTGCTCACCACGTCCGGTCCGGGCGTCGCCGCGTACGCCGCCGACGGCATCGGCCCGGCCAACAGCCCGCCGACCACCGCCGCGGCCGCGACCCCGGCCGCGATCTGCATCGCCCGCCGCCCGGGTCGCCCCGCCGCACGCTCCGCCCGTACCGACGCCAACAGCGGCTCCGTCCCCTTCAGATCGGCGATCAGCCGGTCCGCGGTCCTCGGCGCCAGCTGACGACACGTCCGTGCGGTGGCCCGCCGCGCACTCAGCGCGGCCGGATGCTGCAGCACCTCCCGCAGCGCCGGACTCTGCTCCAACTGCTGCCGCAGCCGCCGCCCGGCCACAACGGACACACGGGCTTGCACAGGAGCCTCCTCGAACAGGCCTGGACCACAACGCGAGCAACCCCACCAGCTACCCAACCCGGTGTCAACGTCGCCGACGACTATGCCGACTTTGCCCGGTTTCATCCCCCTGTTCCGGCCCTGGTGCGACGGCCGGAACCGGTGGCGCGGGGCGGCGATGCGTCAGTCGCACCGGGGGGGGCGGCCGGTGGGGCCGGACCTCCGGGCCTTCCACGCCGTCCCGCCGGACTCCCGGTCAGGGGCGCGCGTGCGCTGCGCCGCACAGGCCCGACTGATCCACCCCGCGCACTCGTGTCGCGCAGCGTCGCCGGACGGTTACCCGGGTAGGACTTGGGAGTCCTACCCGGGCGTTGCCGAGACATCGCAGGAGCCGCGAGTGGCCGCTTACCACGACAGTGACGGAGCCGACGGGCAGAAGGTGCCGCCGCAGGACGCACCGCCTCCGCCGGCGGACCTGGTGGCGCTGGCGCAGGCGTACGGGGTGGACACCCGGCACCCGGGCCCGGGCGGGCAGACGGTGGGGGCACGGACGCTGGTGGCGGTGCTGGGGGCGTTGGGGGTGGCGGCGGGGTCGCCGGAGGAGGTGCGGGAGGCGCTGGAGCGTCACCGGGCCGAGCAGCAGGGCCGGTTGCTTGCGCCGTGCGTGGTGGTCCGGCAGGGGCGGCGCACCGCGCTGGACGTGCCGGCCGACGCCCGACTGCGGGTGGAGCTTGAGGGCGGGGGCAGTTGGGAGCTGTCGCGCGGTCACTCGCACTGGCTGCCCGCGGACCTGCCGCTCGGGCGGCACAGGCTGAAGGCGGTGTGCGGCGACAAGGAAGCAACGGCACCGCTCATCGTCGCGCCGCAGAAGCTGCCCCAACTCCCCGGTCGCAGCTGGGGTTTCCTCGCCCAGCTGTACTCCGTCCTGTCCGAGCGCTCCTGGGGCATGGGCGACCTCGGCGACCTCGCCGAGCTGGCCCAGTGGGCGGGGGCCGGGCTCGGCGCGGGCTTCGTGCAGATCAACCCGCTGCACCAGGCGCTGCCCGGCGCCCCGGGCGTGCCCACCGACCCGTCCCCGTACCGCCCGTCCTCCCGCCGCTTCGCCGACCCGGTGCACCTGCGGATCGAGGCGGTCCCCGAGTATGCGTACCTGGACGCCGAACAGCGGGCGCAGGCCGACGACCTGGCCCGTCGCGCCGCGCGGCTGCGCGACGAGGTGCTCGTCCACGACGGCCTGATCGACCGGGACGCCGTCTGGGCGCTCAAGCGCGAGGCGCTGGAACTGCTGCACGAGGTGCCGTGCGGCCCCGGCCGCCGGGCCGCGTACGAGGCGTACCGGCGGCACGAGGGCGAGTGGCTGCGCCGGCACGCGCTCTGGAACGCCCTGGCCGAGGTGCACGGCCCCGACTGGCACCACTGGCCGAAGGGCCTGCGTCACCCGGACGGCCCACAGGTCGAGCAGGCCGCCAAGGACCTCACCGAGCGGGTCGAGTTCCACCGCTGGCTGGCCTGGCAGGTCGACCGGCAGCTTGCCCACGCCCAGCGCAGTGCCCGCGAGGCGGGCATGCCGGTCGGCCTGATCCACGACCTGGCGGTCGGCGTCCACCCCGACGGCGCGGACGCCTGGACGCTGCAGGACGTGCTGGCCGGCGGCATCTCGGTCGGCGCCCCACCGGACGCCTTCAACGCCCACGGCCAGGACTGGGGCCTGCCGCCCTGGCGCCCGGACGCGCTGGCCGCGGCCGGCTACGCCCCGTACGCGGAGCTCCTGCGAGCGACGACACGGCATGCCGGGGCCGTCCGGATCGACCACGTGATGGGCCTGTTCCGCCTCTGGTGGGTTCCGCGGGGCCACCCGCCCACCGAGGGTGCGTACGTGCGCTACGACGCCGAGGCGATGCTCGGCGTGCTGGCCCTGGAGGCGCACCGGGCCGGGACGGCGGTGATCGGCGAGGACCTGGGCACGGTCGAGCCGGGCGTACGGGAGGAACTGGCGGCGCGCGGCATCCTGGGCACCTCCGTGCTCTGGTTCGAGCGGGACTGGGACGCGGCCGGGCGGATCCTCGCCCCGGACCGCTGGCGGCCCGGCTGCCTGGCCACCCTCACCACCCACGACCTGCCGAGCACCGCGGCCCGGCTCTCCGGCGAGCACGTCGAGCTGCGGCACCGGCTCGGCCTGCTGGCCCGGCCGCTGGGGGAGGAGCAGGAGGAGGCCGCGACCGAGCTGGCGGACTGGCGGGCCGAACTGATCCGGCTGGGGCTGCTCACCCCGGGCGAGCCGCTGTCGATGCCGGTGCTGTACCGGTTCCTGCGGGCGACCCCGGCGGAGCTGGTCGGTGTCTGGCTGCCGGACCTGGTCGGCGACCCGCGCCCGCAGAACCTGCCCGGCACCTGGGACCAGTACCCGAACTGGCGCCTCCCGGTCGCCGACGGCGCCGGCGGCCCGGTCACCCTCGACCGCCTCGCCACCGTCCCGGCAGCCCGCCTCCTGGCCCACCTCCTCGCCCTGCCCAGCCCGCAGAACCCGTCCCGATAACCCGAGCGGGGCTCACAAACCGGAAGGCCGACCCCGACGCGCGCCCTCCCATAAGCGGCGGGTAGGTTGGAAACGTGGACAAGAGGAACGCTTTGCGAGCCGGCGCGGTCTCCGCAACGGTCACGCTGATGATGCTGCTGTCGTCGCCCGCCATGGCCCTCACCAGGGACGACGGCGACGACCCGGGTGCCGGTCTGAGCGTCGGCCAGACCCTCGGCCTGTACGTGCTGCTGCCGATCTTGGTCTTCGTCCTCATCGCGGCCCTGGCGGGCATGCCGTGGGGCAAGACGAAGAAGAAGTAGCCGTCGCGTCCCCCGGACCCAGCGTCCACCAGGACCCGTACAACCCCGAAGGGGCGCCGGACGATCCCGTCCGGCGCCCCTTCAGGCGTTACCGACGCCCGGTCAGCGAGCCCCCGCCGCCCGGTCCACAGCCTGGGCCTTGAGCGCGCGCTCGACCCCGGCCCGCGCCTCGACCACCTGGCGCCGCAGCGCCGGGGCCGGCTCGGCCGCAGTCAGCCAGGCGTCCGTGGCCGCCAGCGTCTCGGCCGACACCTGCAGCGAGGGGTACAGCCCGCCGATGATCTGCTGCGAGATCTCGTGGCTGCGGGTCTCCCAGATGCCCTTGACCGCCGCGAAGTACTTCGCCGCGTACGGCGCCAGCAGCTCGCGCTGGTCCGACTGCTGGAAGCCGGCGATCACGGCCTCCTGGACGTAGTTGGTCAGCTTGTCCGACTCCACCACCGCCGCCCAGGCCTCGGCCTTGGCCTCGGCGGTCGGCCGGGCCGCGCGGCAGGTGGCCGCGTGCTCCTGGCCGGCCGCGGTGTTGTCCCGCTCCAGCTCGGCCGCGATCAGGGCCTCGTCCGCCCGGCCGGTGGCCGACAGCCGGGTCAGCAGCGTCCAGCGCAGCTCGGTGTCCACCGCCAGGCCCTTGATCTCCACCGAGCCGTCCAGCAGCCCGGCCAGCAGCGCGAGCTGCCCGTCGGTGCGGGCGACGGAGGAGAGGGTGCGGGCCCAGGCGAGCTGGTGATCGCTGCCGGGCTCGGCGGCGCGCAGGTGCTCCTCGGCGGCGGCGGCCCAGCGGGCGAGGCCCTGCTCGCGCCAGTCCGGGTCGGCGTAGGCGTCCAGGGCCAGCTTGACCTGGCGGTGCACGGACTGCACCACGCCGATGTCGCTCTCGAGCCCGATGCCGGACAGCGCCAGCGACAGGTAGTCGCGGGTGGCCAGCTCGCCGTCGCGGGTCATGTCCCAGGCGGAGGCCCAGCACAGCGCGCGCGGCAGCGACTCGGTGAAGCCGCCGAGGTGCTCGGTGACCACGGCCATCGAGTCCTCGTCCAGCCGGATCTTGGCGTACGAGAGGTCGTCGTCGTTGAGCAGTACCACGGCCGGCCGGTGACGCCCGACCAGCTCCGGCACCTCGGTGCGCGGGCCGTCGACGTCCAGCTCGATCCGGTCGGTGCGCACCAGCGCGCCGTCCGCCAGCTCGTACAGGCCGATGGCGATCCGGTGCGGCCGCAGCACGGCCTCGCCCTTGGCGCCGGCCGGCAGTGCGGGGGCCTCCTGCAGGACGGCGAAGGACTCGATCTCACCATCCGTGTTCAGTGTGATGGACGGCCGCAGCACGTTGATGCCGGCGGTCTCCAGCCAGGACTTGGACCAGGCCTTGAGGTCGCGGCCGCTGGCCTCCTCCAGGGCGCCGAGCAGGTCGCTGAGCCGGGTGTTGCCCCAGGCGTGGCGCTTGAAGTACGCCTGCACGCCCTGGAAGAAGGCGTCCTGGCCGACGTACGCCACCAGCTGCTTGAGCACCGAGGCGCCCTTGGCGTAGGTGATGCCGTCGAAGTTGACCTGGACGTCCTCCAGGTCGTTGATCTCCGCCATGATCGGGTGGGTGGACGGCAGTTGGTCCTGCCGGTAGGCCCAGGTCTTCATCTGGTTGGCGAAGGTGGTCCAGGAGTGCGGCCACCGGGAGCCGGGCGCCTCGGCCTGGCAGACGGCCTCGGCGAAGGTGGCGAAGGACTCGTTCAGCCAGAGGTCGTTCCACCACTCCATGGTGACGAGGTTGCCGAACCACATGTGGGCGAGCTCGTGCAGGATCGTCGCGGCGCGTGCCTCGTAGGCGGCGTCGGTGACCTTGGAGCGGAACACGTACTGGTCGCGGAAGGTGACGGCGCCCGCGTTCTCCATCGCGCCGGCGTTGAACTCCGGGACGAAGAGCTGGTCGTACTTGGCGAAGGGGTACGGGTAGTCGAACTTCTCCTGGAAGTAGTCGAAACCCTGCCGGGTGACCTTGAAGATCGCCTCGGCGTCCAGGAATTCGCGCAGCGACGGACGGCAGTACACGCCCAGCGGCACGCGCTGCTCGCCGTTCTCGTAGACGTCGAAGACGCCCACGTACGGGCCGGCGATGAGCGCGGTGATGTAGGTGGAGATCCGGCCGGTGGGCTCGAACTTCCAGACCCGGGTGTCCCCTTCGCCGACCGGCTCCGGGGTGGGCGCGTTGGAGACCACGACCCAGCCCGCGGGAGCGGTCACGGTGAACGCGAACGTGGCCTTCAGGTCCGGCTGTTCGAAGCTGGCGAAGACCCGGCGGGCGTCCGGCACCTCGAACTGGGTGTACAGGTAGGTTTCGCCGTCGACCGGGTCCACGAACCGGTGCAGGCCCTCACCGGTGTTGGTGTAGGCGCAGTCGGCGACCACGCGCAGCTCGTTCTCGGCGGCCAGGTTCGGCAGCGGGATGCGGCTGTCCGCGAAGCTGGCCGGGTCGAGCGGGGCGCCGTTGAGGGTGATCTCCTCGACGCTCGGGGCGACGAGGTCGATGAAGCTGTCCGCGCCGGGCGTGGTGGCGGTGAACCGGACCACGGTGGTGGACCGGAAGGTGCCACCCTCGCGGGCCGAGCCGAGGTCGAGCTCGATGTCGTACGCGTCCACCCGGAGGAGGTCGGCCCGGGTGCGGGCCTCCTCGCGGGTCAGGTTGGTGCCGGGCACTCGCTGCACTCCTTTGTCAGGCTGATGGACCGAATCCTCGCATGCCCAACGGTTGAGCCCCCCGGAAAATCACAGGCGGGGCGGGCCCGGACCGCAGGGGCTGTCTCAGACAGTCCCGGCCCGTGCCCGCCCCGCCGGACGAGTGCCCGCGACCCGGGGTCAGACCCCCGAGGTCACGCCCGGTGTCACCACCGGCGTCACTTCGACCACTTGGTCATCGGCGACGCGTAGCTGCTGCCGCGCCGGTAGGCGATGACCGCGCTGTTGTCGTCGGTGACGAAGTACTCGGCCATGCCCATGCCGATGTCCATGCCGTCCGGCATCGCCATGGTGCCGATGTCGCTCATCGAGCCGTCGGTCGGCGACAGCGTCACCAGCTTGGCCGGCTTGTCGTAGCCCTGGCCGACGATCGCCCGGACCTTGCCGTCCTTGGTGGTGCCGGAGACCAGTCGCATGTCGTTGCTTATCGACGAGGAGGCGGTGGACCACAGGCGCTTGCCGCTGTTCAGGTCGTACGCGTTGATGCCCGACTTGCTGCCGGTGACCTGGACGTACAGCGTGGTGCCGCTAACCACGTTCTGGTCGATGGCGTCGCCCTGGCCGGACAGGCGCAGGCTGTCCGAGCCGGCCTCCTTGGTCGACATCTGGTTGCCGGGCTTGTTGTCCTTGTCGAACGGCAGGATGTAGTCGCCGTTCGGGCCGCCGGACATCAGTACCACCAGGGGCTGGGAGCTGACGACCTTGTCGATCCGCTCGATGCTGCCGGTGAGCGTGATCGGCTGGCTGGTGGGCTGGCCGGTGTCGGCGTTGACGATCTGCAGCACCGACTTCGGGCTGGTGTCGTAGCAGCGGTCGGTGATCGCGATCTGGGAGCCGGCGGTGGCGCCGTACACGGTGCAGTCCTTGCCGCGTCCCTTGAACTGCCAGACGGGCTGGCCGTTGTCGATGTTCAGCCCGCCGACCGGGCCGACGGCGACCACCTTGTCGGTGACGCTCAGGGTCGGCGAGGACAGCCGGTCCGCGGTGGCCTTGACGGTCCAGAGCAGCTTGCCCTGGGCGATGTCGACGGCACCGATGGTGGAGCAGTCGTAGTCACCGGTGTTGAAGGAGACTGCGACGATGTTCTTGGAGTTGTGCGAGTAGGAGGCGGTGCACAGTTCCTTGGAGCCGGACGGCACCGGGATGTTCCAGGCCTCCTTGCCGTCAGAGAGGTTGTAGGCCCGGATGCCGGTGCTGTCCGCGCGCACGGCGGTCTGGCCAGCGCCCCAGACCCCGAGCAGCTGCGAACTGGAGTCCGAGTTCTGCGGCTTGTCGGCGTTCCAGGCGACCTTGTACGTGGCGTTGCCCGGGGCGGGCGTGGGGCCCCCGTCGGTGCCGACGGAGGTGCTGCCGCTGTTGGAGGTGCTGGTCGTGGTGCCGCCCGAGTCGGCCACCGGCCCCGGGTTGGGCTTGGGGTTGTTCCCCTTGAGCAGGACGACCAGCCCGATCACGATGGCGATCACCAGCACACCGCCGATGACACCGCCCCACAGCATCACCGGGTTGCGCTGCGCGGGCGCGGCCGGCACCGGCGCACCCGGGTAGGTGTACCCGGGCTGCTGCTGGTAGTCGTACCCGCCGGTGTTGTAGTCCGGCGCGGCGAAGCCGCCACCGGGCGTGCCACCGGGCACCGGGTCGTACGGGCCGACGGGCGCGCCGCCCGGAGGCGGCGGGGCCTGGGCGGGGAGGCCGGCCGCGGTGGGCGCGTACGCCGCGTAGTCGACGCCGCCCGGCGGCTGTGCGGGCGGTGCCGGCGGCTGGGCCGGCGGGCCGGCGGGCGCGGCCTGGCCCGGAATGGCCGAGCCGTCGAGCTGCGTCATCTGGTCCGCGACGGCGGCCGGATCCACGCCGCCGCCTGCGGGGCGTCCCAACGAGACGCCCCGGTTCCCCTGCGGGCCACTGCCGGGCGCTTCGCCCGCACCCGGCGTAGGGTGATCCCCTGCCATCTGATTCCCCGTCATGTCTGGAAGCGTCCCCGTGCCGTACCGTCTGCGGTCCGGCGGGACGGGTGAGATTCGGCACCATGCTAGTGGTGGGTGGTTTTCGGACGTCGCCAGGACCGCCGAACCCCGCCCTCGCGGGCCCTGACCGCGCAACACTTTCACCGGCCACCCACTCTGCCGCCACGGTCGCACACCCCTTCCCCGCGGGCGCTGCAGGACGAAGCCGCGTGCCCCGCCTCCACCCGCCGCTCACCCGGTCGAGCGAGAGGACGCCCCGTACCCGCCCTCCCGGGAACCCACCCCCCACACGAACACTCCTTGCGCCGTAGGCTTCAGGAGTTGAAGGGGACGCCCGACGGAGGGGGTCCCCGCCCCTGGGAGGGTGGATCATGTCGACGGACACACCGGGCTCGCAGTCGTCCCTGCACCGGGCGAACCTGGAGCGGGTGCTCCGGGCGGTGCGGATGGCCGGTTCGCTCACCCAGGCGGAGATCGCCCGCGGCACCGGTCTCTCCGCGGCCACCGTCTCCAACATCGTGCGGGAACTGAAGGAGAGCGGCACCGTCGTGGTCGCCGACACCTCCTCCGGCGGCCGCCGCGCCCGCAGCGTCTCGCTCAGCGGCGACGCCGGCATCGTGGTCGGCATCGACTTCGGCCACACCCACCTGCGGGTCGCGGTCGGCAACCTGGCGCACCGGGTGCTGGCCGAGGAGAGCGCCCCGATCGACGTGGACGTCTCCGCCGCGCAGGGCTTCGACCGGGCCGAGGCGATGGTCGAGCGGCTGCTGGAGCAGGCCGGCTTCCGCCCGGAGAAGGTGATCGGGGTCGGCCTCGGCGTGCCCGGCCCGATCGACGTGGAGACCGGCGCGCTCGGCTCCACCGCGATCCTGCCCGGCTGGACGGGCATCGCCCCGGGCCGGGAGCTGGCCGAGCGGCTCGGCATGCCGGTGCACGTGGACAACGACGCCAACCTGGGTGCGCTCGGCGAGCTGGTCTGGGGCGCCGGCCGCGGGCTGAGCGACCTCGCGTACATCAAGATCGCCAGCGGTGTCGGTGCCGGCCTGGTGATCAACGGCCAGATCTACCGCGGCCCGGGCGGCACCGCGGGTGAGATCGGGCACATCACCCTGGACGAGGCCGGCCCGGTCTGCCGCTGCGGCAACCGGGGCTGCCTGGAGACCTTCGTCGGCTCCCGCTACCTGCTCTCGCTGCTCACCTCCACCCTCGGCCCCGACCTCACCGTGCCCCGGGTGGTCGAGCTGGCCCACCAGGGCGACCTCGGCTGCCGCCGGGTGATCGCCGACGCCGGCCGGCAGATCGGCACGGGCGTGGCCACCCTGTGCAACCTGCTCAACCCCCGCCGGGTGATCCTCGGCGGCGACCTCGCCGAGGCCGGTGAGCTGGTGCTCGCCCCGATCCGCGACTCGGTGGCCCGCTACGCGATCCCCAGCGCCGCCCGCCAGCTCTCGGTGGTCCCCGGCACCCTCGGCGGCCGGGCGGAGGTGCTCGGCGCGCTGGCCCTGGTGATGAGCGAGATGGGCGAGTCCGGGGCCCTCGGCCGGCACTGAGAACCCCTGGCGCAGAGCGGCCCGCTCGCGCGACCGGAACGCCCATTCGTCAATGCCACGTTGACCCGCGCCCCCGGCTCCGCCTCCCGGAATGGCGGTAACCGATCGGTGGCACCGGGCGTGCCGCTCGGTGTCCGGCAAGCGGACATTAGACTCGACCGGTCGGCACCGACCGCGACCGCCGGCCTGCCGCCGGACCGGGCAGCGACGCCCGCTCGGACCGTCCGCGGTCCGTGAACACTGAACGAGGAGGAACGGGTGGCCCTGCTGACCCGCATTCGGGGACCGCGCGATCTCGACCGGCTCACGCCCGGACAGCTGGCCGCACTGGCCCAGGAGATCCGGACCTTCCTGGTGACCGAGGTCTCCAAGACGGGCGGCCACCTCGGCCCCAACCTCGGCGTGGTGGAGCTCACCATCGCGCTGCACCGGGTCTTCGACTCGCCGCGTGACCGCATCCTCTTCGACACCGGCCACCAGAGCTACGTCCACAAGCTGCTCACCGGCCGCCAGGACTTCTCCCGGCTGAAGATGAGCGGTGGCCTGTCCGGCTACCCCTCGCGCGCCGAGTCCGAGCACGACGTGATCGAGAACTCGCACGCCTCCACCGTGCTGTCGTACGCCGACGGCCTGGCCAAGGCCAACCAGTTGCTGGGCAAGAACGACCCGGTCGTCGCGGTGATCGGTGACGGTGCGCTGACCGGCGGCATGGCCTGGGAGGCGATCAACAACATCGCCGACGCCAAGGACCTGCCGGTCGTCATCGTCGTCAACGACAACGAGCGCTCCTACTCGCCGACCATCGGCGGCCTGGCCAACCACCTCGCCACCCTGCGCACCACCCAGGGCTACGAGCGCTTCCTGTCCTGGGGCAAGGACGCGCTGCAGCGCACCCCGGTGGTCGGCCAGCAGCTGTTCGAGACGCTGCACGGCGCCAAGAAGGGTCTCAAGGACTTCATCGCCCCGCAGGGCATGTTCGAGGACCTCGGCCTCAAGTACATCGGCCCGATCGACGGCCACGACCTGACCGCCCTGGAGTCCGCGCTGACCAAGGCGCGCGGCTTCGGCGGCCCGGTGATCGTGCACTGCCTGACCGAGAAGGGCCGCGGCTACCACGCCGCCGAGAACAACGACGAGGACCGCTTCCACGCCGTCGGGGTGATCCACCCGGACACCGGCCTGCCGGTCAAGAGCTCGGGCAAGGACTGGACCTCCGTCTTCGGCGAGGAGATGGTCGCGCTCGGCCGCGAGCGCGAGGACATCGTCGCCATCACCGCGGCCATGCTCCACCCAGTCGGCCTGGCCCCGTTCGCCAAGGCCTTCCCGGACCGCATCTTCGACGTCGGCATCGCCGAGCAGCACGCCGTCACCAGCGCCGCAGGCCTGGCCACCAACGGGCTGCACCCGGTGTTCGCGGTCTACGCGACCTTCCTCAACCGGGCCTTCGACCAGGTCCTGATGGACGTCGCCCTGCACAAGCTGGGCGTCACCTTCGTGCTCGACCGGGCCGGTGTCACCGGGACGGACGGCGCCTCGCACAACGGCATGTGGGACATGTCGATCCTCCAGGTCATCCCTGGCCTGCGGCTGGCCGCCCCGCGCGACGCCGACCAGGTGCGCGCCCAGCTGCGCGAGGCCGTCGAGGTCAAGGACGCCCCGACCGTGGTCCGCTACTCCAAGGGCACGGTCGGGCCGGCCGTCGCGGCGGTCGGCAGGGTCGGCGGCATGGACGTGCTGCGCGCCGCCGAGGAGCCGAGCGGTGCGCACCGCGCCGACGTTCTGATCGTCTCGGTCGGCGCGATGGCCCCCACCAGCCTGGAGGTCGCCGACCTGCTGGCCGCCCAGGGCATCACCGCCACCGTGGTGGACCCGCGCTGGGTCAAGCCGGTCGACCCGGCCCTGCCGGGCCTGGCCGCCGAGCACCGGGTGGTCGTCACGATCGAGGACAACGGCCGTACCGGTGGCGTCGGCGCGGCCGTCGCGCAGGCGCTGCGGGACGCGGACGTGGACCTGCCGGTGCGCGACTTCGGTATCCCGCAGGAGTTCCTGGACCACGCCAGCCGGAACGAGATCCTGGCCGAAATCGGCCTGAACGCCCCCGACATCGCCCGCAAGGTGACCGCCCTGGTCGCCAAGCTGGACGCGGCGCCGGTCCAGGCCTGAGAAAGGCCGGCGCGGCCCCGACAGTACGTGGGGCCGCAACCCGTTCCGCTGACGACTGTTTGTCGTAGCCCCGTAACAGTTCGTCACGGAACAAGCTGACAATCGCACTGAAAGGCGGGACCGGCGCCACCCGCGCCGATCCCGCCCGGTAGGTTGTCAACCGTGCCGACCCCCACCCGCCTCCGCCCCGCCGGACTGGCCGAGCGCCTGCCCGAGCGCGCCCGTACCCACCTTCGTCAGGGGTACTGGACCAGGCTGGTG
Source organism: Kitasatospora sp. NPDC001159 (assembly GCF_053598235.1). Taxonomy (NCBI): domain Bacteria; kingdom Bacillati; phylum Actinomycetota; class Actinomycetes; order Kitasatosporales; family Streptomycetaceae; genus Kitasatospora; species Kitasatospora sp. NPDC001159. The sequence continues at coordinate 54,420 of NZ_JBSFJV010000006.1, read as the reverse complement.
CCGGTGCTCGCGCTGGTCGCTCTGCTCACCCACATCCCCTCCTTCGCCCGGCCCGTCTGGAGCCCGGACGAGGGTTTCCTGGCCACCCAGGCCCGGATGCTGGCGGACGGCGGGGTGCTGTACGACACCGTGGTGGACCGCAAGCCGCCACTGCTGCCCTGGCTCTACCAGGCCTGCTTCGCCGTCTTCGGCTCCGCCTCGCTGTGGCCGCTGCGCACCCTCGCGGTGGTGGCCCACCTGGTGACCGCGATCCTGCTGGCCTCGATCGCCCGCGGCCGCTGGGGCAACCGCGCCGGGGCCGGGGCCGGACTGCTCTACCTGCTGGTGTCCATCGGGCTCTCCCCGGAGGACACCCAGGCGGCGACCTTCGAGGTCTTCATGCTGCCCGCCATGGTGGCCGCCTTCCGGTACGCCGAACGGCGCCGCTGGCTGGCCGCGGGCATCGCGGTCGCGCTCTGCTCACTGACCAAGCAGACCGGCGGGGCCGTGCTGCTGCCGGTGCTCTGGATGCTGCTGCAGGACGCCCGCCGACGCGGGGTGCGCTGGCCGCCCGCGCTGTTCAAGATCGGCTTCGGCTTCGCGGTGCCGATAGCGCTGGTCGCGGTCATCCTGACCAAGCCCAAGGGCTTCCTCTTCTGGGTGGTCACCGGCAGCGGCGACTACGCCACCTTCGGCGGCGCCTGGCTGCAGATGCTCGGCCGGGCCTTCGGCAACCTGGGCATCCTCGCCGCGGCGGGTCTCGGCTTCCTGTACCCGGTCGGCCGCCGGCTCTGGTTCAAGCACCGCCACCGCCCACTGCCGGTGGCCGGCGAGGAGCACGGCTCGACCACCGACCTGTGGGTCTGGCTGTTCTCCTCGGCCGTCGCGGTCAGCGTGGGCTTCCACTTCTTCGGCCACTACTACCTGCAGCTGATCCCCCCGCTGGTGCTGCTGGGCACCGGCGCGGTCGCCACCTCGGCGATCCGCTGGAAGCCCGTCCTGGTGTACACCACGGTCGCCGCGACGGTCTTCTGGGGCCTGGCGCTGGCCTGGCCGGGGGAGCAGATGAACCGCAACACCGAGGTCGCCACCGCGGTCGCCGCCCAGACCACCCCCAAGGACACCGTGCTGGTCTGGGGCATGCACCCCGAGCTGTACTGGCTGGCCGACCGCAAGCCCGCCACCCGCTACCTGACGGCGGGCTTCCTCACCAACTACAGCGGCGGCAAGGACGGCAGCCAGACCGTGGGCGAGCAGTTCAGCGTCAACAACGCCTGGCAGACCTTCGACAAGGAGCTGGCCAACGGCCTGCCCGAGGTCTTCGTGGACGACTCCGGCATCGCCCCGTACCAGCCGGTGATGATCCCCCGGATCGAGAACCTGCTGGACACCCACTACGAGATGATCGGCGTCATCGGCGACACCGTGGTGTACCGCCTCAAGCACTGAGCACCCACGCTCAGGCCCCGAGCACACCCCCGAACACCGAGCACGTGCGGAAGGAGCCCCCGGCGACCAGGTCGCCGGGGGCTCCTTCCGTAGCGCTACGCCTTACGCGGGCACCGAGGCCACGCCGGGGGCGAGGAACTTCTTGCCGGTCACGCGCTCCGAGACGCCCTCACGGTCCAGGTACGGGGTGATCCCGCCCAGGTGGAAGGGCCAGCCGGCACCGGTGATCATGCAGAGGTCGATGTCCTGCGCCTCGGCGACGACACCCTCCTCCAGCATCAGACCGATCTCCTGGGCCACGGCCTCCAGGGCGCGGTTCAGGACCTGCTCCTCGGTGAGCACCGAGTCGCCGAAGGACAGCAGCTCCAGCACCTCGGGGTCGAGGACCTGCTTGCCGTCGACCCAGGTGTAGAAGCCGCGCTTGCCGGCCTTGACCACCTTGCCGAGGTTCTCGGAGACGGTGAACCGCTCCGGGAAGGCGCCGTGCAGGGTCTCCGAGACGTGCAGGGCGATGGCCGGGCCGACCAGCTCCAGCAGCACGATCGGGGACATCGGCAGGCCGAGCGGTTCGACGGCCTTCTCGACGCTGGCGATCGGGGTGCCCTCGTCGATGATGCTCTGGATCTCGCCCATGAAGCGGGTCAGGATCCGGTTCACCACGAACGCCGGGGCGTCCTTGACCAGGACCGAGGTCTTCTTCAGCTTCTTCGACACGGCGAAGGCGGTGGCCAGCGACGCGTCGTCGGTCTGCTCGCCGCGGACGATCTCCAGCAGCGGGAGGATCGCGACCGGGTTGAAGAAGTGGAAGCCGACGACCCGCTCGGGGTGCTTCAGCTTCGAGGCCATCTCGGTGACCGACAGCGACGAGGTGTTGGTCGCCAGCACACAGGTCGGCGAGACCACGTTCTCCAGGTCCGCGAAGACGGTCTGCTTGACGCCCATCTCCTCGAACACGGCCTCGATGACGAAGTCCGCGTCGCCGAAGGCGGCGGCCTTGTCGAGCGAGCCGGAGACCAGGCCCTTGAGGCGGTTGGCCTTGTCCTGGCCGATCCGGCCCTTGCCGAGCAGCTTGTCGATCTCGGCGTGGACGTAGCCGACGCCCTTGTCGACGCGCTCCTGGTCGATGTCGGTGAGGACCACCGGCACCTCCAGACGGCGGGCGAACAGCAGCGCCAGCTGCGAGGCCATCAGACCGGCGCCGACGACGCCGACCTTGGAGACCGGGCGGGCCAGCGACTTGTCCGGCGCGCCGACCGGGCGCTTGGCCCGACGCTGCACCAGGTTGAAGGCGTAGATGCCGCTGCGCAGCTCGCCGCTCATGATGAGGTCGGCCAGGGCCGCGTCCTCGGCGTCGAAGCCGGCCTGCAGGCTGGCCTTGTCGGCGAAGTCGGCGTCCTTGACGGCGGCGATGATGTCCAGCGCCTTGTAGGCGGCCGGGGCGGCGCCGTGCACCTTGCCGTCGGCGACCAGACGGCCCCAGGCGACCGCGTCGTCCCAGGCCTTGCCGCGGTCGATCGCCTCGCGCTCGACGACGACGTCGCCCTTGAGGACCTTGGCGGCCCACAGCAGCGACTGCTCCAGGAAGTCGGCCGGCTCGAAGATCGCGTCGGCGATCCCCAGCTCGAACACGTCCTTGCCCTTGAGCTGCTTGTTCTGGTTCATCGAGTTCTCGATGATGACCTTGACGGCCTTACCGGCACCGATCAGGTTCGGCAGGATGGTGCAGCCGCCCCAGCCGGGGACGAGGCCGAGGAAGACCTCGGGCAGCGAGAAGGCCGGGACGCCCGCCGACACCGTGCGGTAGTCGCAGTGCAGGCCGACCTCGACGCCGCCGCCCATGGCCGCGCCGTTGTAGAACGCGAAGGTCGGGACGGGCAGCGCGGCGATCCGCTTGAAGACCTCGTGGCCGCCCTTGCCGATGGCCAGCGCGTCGGCGTGCTGCTTGAGCAGCTCGACGCCCTTGAGGTCGGCGCCGACCGCGAAGATGAACGGCTTGCCGGTGATCGCGGCGCCGACGATCTTGCCTTCGGCGGCCTCGGCCTCGACCTGGTCCAGCGCCTCGGACAGCTTCAGCAGCGAGCCCGGGCCGAAGGTGGTCGGCTTGGTGTGGTCGAAGCCGTTGTCCAGGGTGATCAGGGCCAGCTTGCCGGCCTGCAGCGGCAGGTCCAGGTGGCGGACGTGCGCGGTCGTGACGACCTCGCCCGGGAACAGCTCGGCGCCGTGCTGGAGCAGCTCAGTGGTGCTCGTCATGGTCACTTACCACCCTCGAAGTGCGGGTTCTCCCAGATGATGGTGCCGCCCATGCCGAAGCCGATACACATCGTGGTGAGGCCGTAGCGGACGTCCGGGCGCTGCTCGAAGCGGCGGGCCAGCTGGTTCATCAGGCGCACGCCCGAGGAGGCCAGCGGGTGGCCGAAGGCGATCGCGCCGCCGAACGGGTTGACCCGCTCGTCGTCATCCGCGATGCCGTAGTGGTCCAGGAAGGACAGCACCTGGACGGCGAAGGCCTCGTTGACCTCGAAGGCCTGGATGTCGTCGATGGTCAGACCGGCCTTGGCCAGCGCCTTCTCGGTGGCCGGCACCGGGCCGATGCCCATGACCTCGGGCTCGACGCCCGCGAAGGCGTACGAGACCAGGCGCATCTTGACCGGGAGGCCGAGCTCCTCGGCGACGTCCTCGGCGGCCAGCAGCGAGGCGGTGGCACCGTCGTTCAGACCGGCCGAGTTGCCCGCGGTGATGTTGCCGTGCGGGCGGAACGGGGTCTTGAGGTTCGCCAGGCTCTCCATCGTGGTGCCCGGGCGCATCGGCTCGTCCACGGTGGCCAGGCCCCAGCCGGTCTCGCCGACCTCGGGGTTGGTGTTGCGGATCGAGATCGGCACCAGGTCGGGCTGGATGTCGCCGTTGGCGTACGCCTTGGCGGCCTTCTCCTGCGAGCGCACGGCGTAGGCGTCGCAGCGCTCCTTGGTCAGGTGCGGGAACCGGTCGTGCAGGTTCTCCGCGGTCATGCCCATGAACAGGGCGGACTCGTCGACCAGCTTCTCGGAGACGAAGCGCGGGTTCGGGTCGACGCCCTCGCCCATCGGGTGGCGGCCCATGTGCTCGACGCCGCCGGCCACGACCACGTCGTACGCGCCGAAGGCGATGCCGCCAGCGGTGGTGGTCACGGCGGTCAGCGCGCCGGCGCACATGCGGTCGATCGCGTAGCCCGGGACGGACTTCGGCAGGCCGGACAGCAGGGCGGCGGTGCGCCCGATCGTCAGACCCTGGTCGCCGATCTGCGTGGTGGCCGCGATGGCGACCTCGTCGATGCGCTCGACGGGCAGGTTCGGGTTACGGCGCACGAGCTCCCGGATGCACTTGACGACGAGGTCGTCGGCGCGGGTCTCGTGGTAGATGCCCTTCGGGCCGGCCTTGCCGAACGGGGTGCGGACGCCATCGACGAAGACGACGTCCCTCGCGGTACGAGGCACGGGGGCTCTCCTCCCAGGGACCAACATTTCGAGGTGGGCAGGCTGCCGCCGGTAAAGACCCGAGCGGCGCCGCATCACGGTCATGCTACCGGTCGGTAACCAACCTGCCCAGGCCCCTCGGAGGGTTCGGACCATGTGTCCCGCGACACGTCCGACCAGGAAGGCTTCCCGGAGACGCCGAAGGGGATGTCGTCCGTACGGACGACATCCCCCTTTCGGAGCCCTGCCTCGAAGTTGTGCTGCCAGGTCAGCTCTGGGCCGCGGCGGCGGCGACGAACGCGACGGCCACCGGCGGCGCGACCAGGTCGACCTGCCACTGCCGGGCGCCGAGCCGGCGCAGCGCGGCGGCCACGCCGCCGGCGTTCAGCTCGGCCGGCGGCTCCCAGGAGACCCGGCGCACCAGGTCCGGAGTGATCAGGTTCTCGGCCGGCAGGCGGTGGCGCTCGGCCAGCTCGCTGACCGCGGCGCGGGCGCCGGACAGCCGGGCGGCGGCCACCGGGTCCTTCTCGGCCCAGGCCCGCGGCGGCGGCGGTCCGTCGTGCGGCGCGGCGGCCGGCGGCAGCTGGTTCTCCGGGATCTCCCGGCCGCGCTGCACCGCCGCCAGCCACTGGTCCAGCTGGCGCCGGTGGAGCCGCGGCCCGAAGCCCTGCACGGCCTGTAGCCCGGCGATGTTCAGGGGCATGGCCAGCGCGGCGTTGACGATCGCGGCGTCCGAGAGCACCCGGCCGGGGGAGACGTCGCGCTCCTGCGCCATCCGGTCGCGGGTCAGCCACAGCTCGCGCACCACGGCCAGCTGGCGGCGCCGGCGGACCTTGTGCAGCTGCGAGGTGCGCCGCCACGGGTCGGTGCGCGGCGCCGGGCGGGGCGCGGCGGCGATCGCGGCGAACTCCTCCAGGGCCCAGCCGAGCTTGCCCTGGGCGTCCAGCTCCTGTTCGAGTGCGTCGCGCAGCTCGACCAGCACCTCGACGTCCAGAGCCGCGTAGCGCAGCCAGGGCTCGGGCAGCGGGCGGGTGGACCAGTCGACCGCCGAGTGCTCCTTGGCCAGGCTCAGCCCGAGCACGTTCTCGGTCATCGGCCCGAGGCCGACCCGGGCGAAGCCGGCGATCCGCCCGGCCAGCTCGGTGTCGAACAGGCGCTGCGGTCTCATGCCCACCTCGGCCAGGCAGGGCAGGTCCTGGGTCGCGGCGTGCACCACCCACTCGGCGTCCGCGATGGCGGCGCCCAGCCCGCTGAGGTCGGGGCAGGCGATCGGGTCGATCAGGGCGGAGCCGGAGCCCGCGCGGCGCAGCTGGATGAGGTACGCGCGCTGCCCGTAGCGGTAGCCGGAGGCCCGCTCGGCGTCGACGGCGACCGGTCCGGTGCCCGTAGCGAAGGCGGCGACCGTGGCGGCCAGCGCCTGCTCGTCCGCCACGACGGGCGGGATCCCCTCCTTCGGTTCGAGGAGCGGGACCGGGGCTGCTTCTTCTGGGATGGCTGCTACGGCGTCGGTCACCCCCCAAGGGTACGACGGTCCCCGGAACTGGGAGTGTTGTCGGACTGGTCAGACCCTTGCCGGCGGAGGCGGCGGGTCCCTCCGCGCACGGCTGCGGAGCCCTCACTCGTACCTGCGGCAGCTCCTGTTACGCCTGCGGCGTCCCACTTCTCACGCCTGCGGCGGCTCAGGAGGAAACGTTCCTCCTGAGCCGCCGCAGTGGTTCAACAAGTCCGGCCCCGATCGGCTCAGTGAATGATGCCGGTGCGCAGCGCGACCGCGACCATCCCGGCGCGGTCACCGGTGCCGAGCTTGCGGGCGATCCGGGCCAGGTGGCTCTTCACAGTGAGCGCGGACAGGCCCATGGCCACGCCGATCGCCTTGTTCGACTGGCCCTCGGCGACCAACCGCAGCACCTCGACCTCGCGGCCGGACAGCTCGCGGTAGGCGGCCTGCTGCGGGCCCGGGGCACCGGGGGCACCGGGAGCACCCGGTGCGCCGGCGGCACCCGGCATGCCCGGCATCCCGGGGCGGCGCATCCGTCCGGCCAGTCCCGCGGTGCCGAGCGGCAGGCCCGGGCGGCCGGACATCGCGACATTGGTGCGGGTGCCGGTGACCACGTAGCCCTTGACGCCGCCGGCCAGGGCGGAGCGGACGGCGCCGATGTCGTCGGCGGCGGACAGGGCCAGACCGTTGGGCCAGCCCGCGGCGCGGGTCTCGGCGAGGATGGTCAGCCCGGAGCCGTCGGGCAGGTGCACGTCGGCGACGCAGATGTCGCGCGGAGTGGAGACCCGGGGGCGGGCCTCGGCGATTGAGGACACCTCGATCACGTCGCGGACGCCGAGCGCCCATAGGTGGCGGGTGACGGTGTTTCGGACGCGGGGATCGGCGATGACCACCATGGCGGTGGGCTTGGTCGGGCGGTAGGCGACCACGTTTGCGGGGTGCTCAAGAAGGACCGACACCAGGCCTCCTGCGGGGAGTGGCGGACGGAACCCCGATGGGGGCGGTCGGAGTGTTCCGCGTTTGGAAAGGGTCACAGTCTGCTTCGGCAGCTACCGTGCCCGGCTTTAGCGAAAGATCACGATCTAGTGAGTGGCAATATGGACAAGTCGCGCATATGACTGATGCGACATGCTTCGAATTCGTACAAAATCGATCAGAAACGTCGCTGATCAGTCGATTCTGACCAGTTAATTGACGCAGAGCGGGATAGAAGTCACACTCCGTCAGCCCTGGGGGTGGCGTCCGGGCGGGAGGTGCCGCCCGGCCCGGCCGCCACTCGTCAGTGCGACCGCGGGCGTCGCCGGGACGGCATCGGGACCACCCCGCCGAGTGACGTGACCTCGGCCGGTGGCTGCGGGTCCGGGGTGGCCGGCGGCAGCCCGGCGCTGATGCAGAGCAGGTCCCCCCAGGCCGCCAGGTGCCGCTCGAACCGGCCGTCGGCCGGCGTCCAGGAGGCGCGGATCTCGATCTCGGTCGAGGACGGGCGGTCCGCCAGACCGCCGAAGTACTGCGAGGCGCAGCGGGTCACCGTGCCGGACGGCTCCGCGTACCCGGCGCCGTGTGCCTGCAGCGCGTCCATCAGCCAGGCCCAGCCGACCTCGGAGAGCATCGGGTCGCCGGCCATCTCCGGCTCCAGCTCGGCCCGGGTCATGGTGACCACCCGGAACTCCCCGTTCCAGGCCTCCTGCCCGGCCGGGTCGTACAGCAGCACCAGCCGGCCGTCGGCCAGCTCCTCGCCGTCCACCTCCACGGTGGCGGTCAGCGCGACCGCGTGCGGGGCGAGCCGACGCGGGGCCGGCGCGGGGGAGAGCTGGATCTCGGGCCGAAGCCGCGCCCCGTTCAGGGCCTCCACGGCGGCCCGGAACTCACTCGGCGCCCCCTCCCGACCCGTTCCGCCACCTGCTCCGCCACCCTGCGTGGGGTGCCCGCCGACCGCTGCCATGACCCGAAGACTAGGTCGAAAACCCGGGTTATCGCCGCAACTTCCGTCCGAGCGGCGTGCCGGAACGCAAACCCGGCCAGATCTTGGAGGAAGCGACGAGGCCGCCCGGGAAGTGCGGCCCGAGGCGCATGCGAAGATTTGACCCGTGAGCGAGACTACGGCAGACACGACGGCGGCCTCCATCGACGGCCGACCCACCCCCGCGCGCCGCGGCGCCGCGCACGACTCCGCGTTCCTGCGCGCCTGCCGGCACGAGCCGGTGCCGCACACCCCGGTGTGGTTCATGCGCCAGGCGGGCCGCTCGCTGCCCGAGTACCTGAAGGTCCGCGAGGGCATCCCCATGCTGGAGTCCTGCATGCGGCCCGAACTGGTCAAGGAGATCACCCTCCAGCCGGTGCGCCGGCACAAGGTGGACGCGGCGATCTTCTTCAGCGACATCGTGGTGCCGCTCAAGGCCGTCGGCATCGACGTGGACATCAAGCCCGGCATCGGTCCGGTCATCGCCGATCCGATCCGCACCTTCGAGGACCTCAAGCGGCTGCGCCCGCTGGAGCCCGACGACGTCCCGTACATCACCGAGGCCGTCGGCCTGCTGGTGGACGAGCTCGGCGAGACCCCGCTGATCGGCTTCGCCGGTGCGCCGTACACCCTGGCCAGCTACCTGGTCGAGGGCGGGCCCTCGAAGAACCACGAGAACACCAAGGCCATGATGTACGGGCAGCCCGAGCTGTGGGCCGCCCTGGTGGACCGGCTCGCGGAGATCACCTCGGCCTTCCTGAAGGTGCAGATCGAGGCGGGCGCCTCGGCGGTCCAGCTGTTCGACTCCTGGGTCGGCTCGCTCGCGCCGGACGACTACCGCCGCTCGGTCATGCCGGCCAGCACCAAGGTCTTCGACTCCGTCGCCCACTACGGGGTGCCGCGGATCCACTTCGGCGTCGGCACCGGCGAGCTGCTCGGACTGATGGGCCAGGCCGGTGCGGACGTCGTCGGCGTCGACTGGCGGGTGCCGCTGAACGTCGCCGCCGAGCGGGTCGGCCCCCGCAAGGGCCTGCAGGGCAACCTCGACCCGGCGGTGCTGTTCGCGCCGACCAAGGTCGTGGAGACCAAGGCCCGCGAGGTGCTGCACGCCGCCCAGGCGCTCGGCACCAGCGGCCACATCTTCAACCTCGGCCACGGCGTGCTGCCGTCCATGGACCCGGACGCGCTCTCCCGCCTGGTCGCCTTCGTGCACGAGGCCAGCGCGCGCTGACGCACGGACGCGTCGGCGTACCGACGTACGGCGGTGGCGGGCCCTTCGACTACGGCGGGCCCGCTACCCGCCCGGGAGATCGTCACTCCGTCACGGCTCGGCTCCCGGACGGGCACGATCCATGCCGTCGTGACCTCGATCCCCGCCCGGCGCAACAGCGCCGCCGCCACCCCCTCCCGGGGGCACAGCTCCCCGGTGGACGTCCCGTCGTACACCCGCCCGCAGCCGCACGACGGACTGCGCGATCAGCAACGCCCGCCGCGCCCCCGCCGCTTCGGCCGCCCCGAGCGCCGCCCGGGTGCCGGCGACGAACTCCTCGGTGCAGTGCACCATGGCGCCTCCGTACCACACGCTCCGAGTGGCGGCTCACAGCTACCCGGGGCTCGCTATCTTGGACCCATGAGCGAGCTGCCGGACTGGATGTACGCGCCCAGGGACGAGGGCTGGTTTGCCGACGACCTCGACCACTTGCCGCAGGCGCCGCGGCACACCGAACTGATCGACGGAGCCCTGGTCTTCATGATGTCCCCGCAGCGTTCGTGGCACAGCCAGGTCGTGTCGAGGCTGACCGCCGCGCTGGAGGAGTCGGTTCCTGACGGGACGATCGCCGAGCGCGAGATGACGATCAAGCTTGACCCGCGCAACCGGCCAGAGCCCGACGTGGTGGTGGCCACAGCGGCGTACGACCCAGACCGCACCTGGTACGCCCCCGCTGACGTGGTGCTCGTCGCGGAGGTCGTCTCCCCGGAGTCCGCGCACCGCGACCGCACGGTCAAGGTTCGCAAGTACGCCGAGGCGGGCATCCCGCACTACTGGATCGTAGAGGAGGAGGACGGTCTGCCAGTCGTGCACGTCTACGAGTTGGACGGCCCGACCTCCGCGTACGTGGCCGCCGGGATCTTCCGGGGCAAGCTGGAGCGGCCCGTGCCGTTTCCCGTTGCCATCGACCTCGGCAGACTCGTACCCAAGTGGAAGCGTGCAGCGGATTGAGGGTTCGGCGTAAAGACCTGCGAGACTGCGAAGCATGTCGGATGCACAGGTCGTCGTCGTCGGTGGTGGGATCGCGGGGCTGGCTGCGGCTGCCTTTCTGAGCGGGGCGGCCGGGGGGCCGGCGCGGGCTCGGGTGACGGTGCTGGAGGCGTCGGGGCGGGTCGGCGGGAAGCTGTGGGGCGGTGAGGTCGGCGGGGTCCGGGTGGACCTCGGGGCCGAATCGGTGCTGGCGCGGCGGCCGGAGGCGGTGGAGCTGGCGCGGGCGGTCGGGCTGGGGGAGGAGCTGGAGCCGCCGACCACCGCGAAGGCGGCGATCTGGACCCGGGGCGCGCTGCGGCCGCTGCCGGGCGGGCAGGTGATGGGCGTCCCGGGTGACCTGGCGGCGCTGGCGGCCTCCGGGGTGCTGACCGCCGAGGGGCTGGAGCGGGCCCGGCACGAGCGGGGGACCGAGGTCGGGGCGGATGTCGCGATCGGCCGCTACGTCGCCGACCGGCTCGGCCAGGAGGTGGTGGACCGGCTGGTCGAGCCGCTGCTGGGCGGCGTCTACGCCGGGCGCTCCGACGAGATCTCGCTGCGCGCCGCGGTACCGCAGCTGCTGCCGATCGCGCAGGGCGGCGGCTCGCTGGTCGAGGGGGTGCGCGAGCTGGCCTCCCGGCCGCAGGTGGCCGGCACCCCGGTGTTCCAGGGCCTGCGCGGCGGCCTCGGCACCCTGCCGGAGGCGGTCGCCGCGGCCTGCGTCAAGGCGGGCGTGGACCTGCGCACCGGCACCCCGGTGGACGAGCTGCGCCGCACCCCCGAGGGCTGGCGCGTGGTGGCCGGCGGCGAGGTGCTGCACGCCGACGCCGTGGTGCTGGCCGTCCCGGCCCCGGCCGCGGCCCGGCTGCTGCGCACGGACGCCCCGGCGGCCGCCGTCGAGCTGGACTCCGTCGAGTACGCGGGCATGGCGCTGGTGACGCTGGCGTTCCGCCGGGCCGACCTGGCCGAGCCGCCGAGCGGCAGCGGCTTCCTGGTGCCGCCGGTGGACGGCCGGCGGATCAAGGCCTCGACCTTCTCCTCCAACAAGTGGGGCTGGCTGGAGCGCTCCGCCCCGGACGCCTTCCTGCTGCGCACCTCGCTGGGCCGTTACCGCGAGGACGAGGCGCTGGAGCTGCCGGACGAGGAGCTGGTGGCCCGTTCGCTGGCGGACCTGGAGGAGGCGATCGGGCTGACCGCCCGACCGTACGACACCTTCGTTTCGCGCTTCACCGCCGGCCTGCCGCAGTACCCGGTGGGCCACCTGGACCGGGTGGCCCGGGTACGGGCGGCGGCGGAGGCGGTGGGCGCGCTGGCGCTGTGCGGCGCCGCGTACGACGGGGTGGGCATTCCGGCCTGTATCGGTTCGGCGGCCGCGGCGGCGGCGGCCGTCGACAAACTGTTGACCCCGGCGACCGGGGAAGGTTCCACGGAGAGGACAATGGGCGCATGACTGAGACCGTTGAGCAGCAGCCCGAGAAGAAGAAGGCGCGTGACCTGAACCAGGTCATCCGCTACACCATGTGGTCGGTGTTCAAGCTCAAGGGCGCCCTGCCCGAGGACCGCACGGCCCTGGCGGCCGAGGTGGACGAGCTGTTCGCCCAGCTGGCCGCGAAGGACGTGACCGTCCGCGGCACGTACGACGTGTCCGGTCTGCGCGCGGACGCCGACATCCTCGTCTGGTGGCACGCCAGCGACTCGGACGACCTGCAGGAGGCGTACAACCGCTTCCGCCGCACCGGCCTGGGCCGCCACCTGGAGCCGGTCTGGTCGAACATGGCGCTGCACCGCCCGGCCGAGTTCAACAAGTCGCACATCCCGGCGTTCCTCGCCGACGAGCGCCCGCGCGACTACGTCTGCGTCTACCCGTTCGTCCGCTCCTACGAGTGGTACCTGCTGCCGGACGCCGAGCGGCGCGCGATGCTCGCCGAGCACGGCCAGATGGCCCGTGGCTACCCGGATGTGCGGGCCAACACGGTCGCCTCGTTCGCCCTCGGCGACTACGAGTGGCTGCTCGCCTTCGAGGCGGACGAACTGCACCGCATCGTCGACCTGATGCGCGACCTGCGCCCCTCCCGGGCCCGGCTGCACGTCCGCGAGGAGGTGCCGTTCTTCACCGGTCGCCGCAAGCCGGTGAGCGAGCTGCTGAACGGCCTGGTCTGACCGCTTCGGCCGTGACGACGGAGGCCGCCTCCCCCTGCTCCGGCAAGGGGGAGGCGGCCTCCGGTCGTTTCCGGGGCCGTGCCCGGTTCACGTCCGGTGCGGGCGGAGGGCGGCGCGCAGGCGGGCGTCGGGGAGGGCGGCGGGGCCGTTCATGGCGACGGCTGTGAGGAGTTCGCGTTCCTCGTCGTCGGCGAGGCCGCGTTGGCGGGTGGGGCGGACCTCGCGGAGGACTTCCTGGCCGATGGGGGAGGCCCAGCGGGTGTAGGGGTAGACGTCGACGCGGGCCATCAGCAGGGTGCCCGAGGTGAGGACCAGGGGCAGCGAGAACCAGGCGAGCGGGGCGATGGTGTCGCCGCCGGTGAAGCCGCCGAGCGAGAGGGCGGCGGCGAGCAGGACCAGGGTCAGCAGCATGGCGTGCCGGACCTGGCGGACCACCACCACGGTGTTGCGCTGCACCGGGGCCGGGGTGGCCAGGCCGGCCAGGGCGAGTCGGGCGCCGATCTCCAGCACGGTGGGGTGCTCGCCCATCGCCCGGCGCAGTTCGTCCGTCCGGCACTGGCCCTCGGGGCCGACGGTGGCGATGATCGCGCGTTCCAGGCGGCTGCGGCCCTTGGGGTCGACCACGGTGGTCCAGCCGGTGTGCGCGAGGTGCAGGCGGCCCCGGCCTGCCATCAGGACCAGGGCGAGTTCCACCACCCGGTCCGGGCCGCCGGCCAGGTAGGCGGTCTCGTACAGCCCGATGCCGACGGCCTCCGGTGGGCGCAGCCGCTCCTCGTCGGCCAGGGCGTCGGCGGTGGCGGTCATCCGCACCAGCCGGAGGCAGGACAGCACCGCCGCGACACAGGCCGGGATCAGGAACAGCAACCACATGGGCTTGTTGTATGCCTGGGCCGACGGCGTGGGGAACGGATTGCCGGACCGCGATACCGAACTGTGACGTCACGAGCCGCCGCAGCTGCTCCCGCAGCTGGACCCGCAGCTGGAGGACGAGGAGCCGCAGCTCGACGAGGAGCCGCAGCTGCTGGAGTGCGACGAACCGCAGCTGGAGTGGTGTGACGACCCGCAGCTGGAGTGGTGCGAGGAGCCGCAGGAGGAGGAGGAGCCGGAGTCGGGGGAGCCGAACCAGGTGGTGGAGGTGCCGCAGGAGGAGGAAGTCGACGAGGAGGACGTCGAGGAGGACGAGGAGAAGAAGGACGAGGAGAAGAAGGAGGACGAGGAGGCCTGCCGGATCACCTCCTCCTCGGCCGCCGCGGCCAGCATCGCCTGCTCCAGCTCCTGGTTCCCCAGCGCGGCCCCGGCCAGCCCGCCGAGCGCGACCGCGCCCAGCATCGCGCCGCCCGTCAGCTTCGGCGAGACACCGGACTTGGGCGTCCACGGGGAGCCCTGCATCAGGATCAGCTGACGCTGCCCGGCCGGGGTGATCCGGCCCTTGGCCGGCGCGCTGGAGGCCAGCGCGACGGCGCCGGCGAACAGCAGGAAGCCCGGGATGGAGAGGTTGGGGCGGTCGGCGAGGAGGCCGCCGTCGTCGAGCAGCAGGGAGACCGGGATGGAGGCCGCGACGAGGAGCAGGGCCTGCCAGAGCAGACGACGGGCCTTGCGGGCGCGCTCCAGCCGCTCGGGGCGGCGCATCAGGCCGCGGTCGGCGAGCCGGTCGCCGATCTCCTGCACGGCGGCCGAGCGCATCACCATCCGGCGCAGCGGGGCGAGTTCACGGCTGCCGGTCCGACCCACGGCGTCGTGGATCGCCTGGTCGACGGCGTCGTACGGCTTGCCGCCGGTGAGGGTGACGAGGCCGGAGCGGCTGATCACGGCCTGCTCGCCGAGGTGCATCCGGACCATCGCGGTGTCGAAGACCCGGCCAGGGCCGCCGGCCAGGAACGCGGTGTCCAGCAGCGGCAGTCCGCGGCCGGGCAGGCCCTGCGGGTACGGGACGTGGCCGACCCGCTGCCGGGTCTGGAGCGCGTACAGGGCGGCCGCGGCCAGTAGGACGGCCGGGATCAGGAAGTAGATGTCGTGCCACATGGGCGGTTCCCCCGAGATGACGTTGGATCAGTGTCCGCGCAGAGCCCGGCGCAGGCGGGTGAGCGGGCCGGGCGGCCGCTCAGGTGCCGGGTGGAGCCACTGCTCCAGGGCCCGGCGGCGGTCGGCGGCGAGTGGGCCGCCGTCGTCGCGCACCCACTCGGCGAAGGCCCGGGCGTCGGCGCGGTAGCCGCCGGTCTGCGGTTGGGTGCGGGCGTAGTCGAGGAAGAGCGGCCCGTACTGGGCCCCGAGCAGCCGGGGCAGATCGGGGACGACCTTCGCAGTGGTGTCGCGTCGTTTGGCGGCGAGGCCGGTGGACTGGGCGCGGACCTGGTCCGGGTCGAAGCCGGGCGGGACGGGCCCGCCGGCCACCAGGGCGGTCAGCAACTCCGCCTGGCGCCGGGCGAGCCTCTCCCGAGCGCTGCCGGTCGCACACTCGCCTCCGAGACGCTCCGAATCCGGTGCCGACGGTCGGCGCTCCGATGCCCTTCGTTCCCCGGGGCCTCCTCGCTTCTCCCTTTCGGCACCGGCGCGCCTCTTCGGCTCGGCGCGGTCCAGGTCCTTCATCGCGGGGTGCTCCCCTCCAGCACCCGGCGGATGGCGTCCAGTTCACCGGCCAGCTCCGAGGGCGGCGGGAAGTCGGCGTCCCGTTCCAGCAGGACGCCGGGTGGTGCGACCCGCGCGCAGAGTTCGGCCAGGACTTCCAGCACCGGTTCGGTGACGGGGTGGGCGTGGGTGTCGTGCCAGACGCCGTCGACCAGGGTGCCGCCCGCGACGTGCACGTAGGCGAGCGCCTCCAGTGGCAGGCGGTCGAGCTCGGCGGCCGCGTCGACGCCCAGGTTGACCCGGTTGGTGTGCAGGTTGGCGACGTCGATCAGCAGCCGGACGCCGGTGCGCTCGACCAGTTCGGCGAGGAACTCGCCCTCGGTGAACTCGTCGTCCGGCCAGGCGAGCTGGGCGGCGATGTTCTCCAGGGCGAGCGGTACCGGCAGCTGGTCCTGGGCGATCCGGACGTTCTCGGCGATGACCCGCAGCGAGTCCCGGGTGCGGGGCACGGGCAGCAGGTGGCCGGCCTCCAGGCCGCCGGCCCGGACGAAGGCCAGGTGCTCGGTGACCAGCGGGGAGCCGAGCGCGAGTGCCGCCCCGGCGAGTTTGCCGAGCCGGTCGGGGTCGGGCAGGTCGGCGCCGCCGAGGCCGAGGCCGACGCCGTGCGGGACGACGGTGACGCCGCGTTCGCGCAGCACGGTGAGCGAGGTGGGCAGGTGGTCGGCGCAGATGTTCTCGGCGACCACCTCGACCCAGTCCAGGCCG
The DNA here is from genome assembly GCF_053598235.1 of Kitasatospora sp. NPDC001159. Taxonomy (NCBI): domain Bacteria; kingdom Bacillati; phylum Actinomycetota; class Actinomycetes; order Kitasatosporales; family Streptomycetaceae; genus Kitasatospora; species Kitasatospora sp. NPDC001159. The sequence continues at coordinate 38,359 of NZ_JBSFJV010000006.1, read as the reverse complement.
GGTTGGCGCTCGACCACGGTGTCGATCTCGCTGCGCCAGCCGAGACCCACGCCGAGCCGGGTGGCGGCGGCGGAGCCGGGCAGGTCCAGGGCAGGGGAAGTCATCGGTTCGCCCCCTTCGGAGGGCTGGGCGGGGAGGCCGTCGGGCGGTGCGGGCGTCGTCGCCAGGACCGCGCGGCCATGCTGCTGAGGATGTCCCCGAGTGGGGTGGCTGCCAAGCCTCACCCGGTCTTCTCAGAGCATTATTTGAGCTTGCCGCCCTGGCGAGGAGGGACTCCGGCCCCCGGCCCGGCGGTGGGGTGGCCTGCGGACGGGAAATTCGGAGGCGTCGGCTGGGAGCCCCGGATAGCGTGCGAACCCATGACTTCGACCGAACTGACGATCCGAGACTTCCGCCCCGAGGACGCCGAGGCGGTGGCGGCCGCCCACCGGGCCGGGCGCGAGCACCTGGTGATGACCGCCGAGGCCCTGCTCTGGATGAACGCCCGGCAGAATCCCGACGAGCACTTCCGGACCATCGTCGCGGAGTTGGACGGCCGGGTGGTCGGCGCGGTGCGCTGCGGCCTGGTGCTCGGGACGACGACCACCGGCGTCGGCTACGCCAACGGCAGTGTGCTGCCGGGGTTCCGGCGGCGCGGCGCGGCGACCGCGCTGCTGGCCGCGGCCGAACGGCACCTGGCCGGGCACGGGGTGACCGAGCTGCACAGCTGGCTGGACGAGGAGCCCGACTCGCTGGCCTTCGCCTCCGCCCGGGGCTACGAGCTCAGGAGCACGGCGCAGTTCGGCGGGAGGGACCTGACGCTGCCGCTGCCCCAGGCGCCGGTACGGCCGGCCGGTGTCGAGCTGTGCCCGGCCACCGACTGGGCGGACGATCCGCGCGCGCTGTTCCTGGTGGAGGCGGAGGCCATCCGGGACGAGCCCGGCGAGGTGTCGATGGACGCCCTGGACTACGAGGAGTGGCTTCAAGACGACTGGGCCCGACCGGACCTGGACCGGGGGCTGACCGTGGTGGCCGTGGTGGACGGCGAACCGGCCGCGTTCACCATGGTGCGGACCGACGGGGTGGACCGCTACTGGTCCGCGTTCACCGCCTGCCGCCGGGAGTTCCGCGGCCGCGGCCTGACCAAGCTGGCCAAGCTGGAGTCGCTGCGGCTCGCGGCGGCGGCGGGCTACCGGCACGCGTACACCAGCAACGACATGACCAACGCGCCGATGCTGGCGATCAACGCCTGGCTGGGGTACGAGCGCTGCGCGGGGGAGCGCAAGGGGATCAGGCGGCTGCCAACCAGCTGACGGGCGTGGCGCGGTGGTAGCAGGCCTCTCGCCGAATTCATGGTCCTGCAATCGAGGATCGCAGGATCATGCCGCTCTCCCGTCTGTTTCTCGAAGTCGCCGAACCTGCCGCCCAGGGTGACTGGAAGAATTCGTTCACCAATTCACCGTGCCGGTTGATGGGTTCAGCCTCGCCGACCAGCCGATGCGCAGCGGGCTCACCACCTGCTGATGCGCATTCGCTCCGGCCGCGAGTCCGGTGCGCCGAACACGCGGCCGGAGCCGTGTCCCTGACGGTTCGAAGCGTCCACGTGTCGTCCCATTCCCTGGGGCAATCGGTCTCGACCAGAGGGTGCGAAAGTGGACGGTTCGGGAGCGTCTGGGGCGGGAACTCTCTGCGATCGCAACGTCTTTGCCCCCGATCCGGCGCAACGCGGGCATAATCGCGCGCATGACGATCAACCGCGCGAACGTGAGCGCGATTGCCCAGGACCTGTACGTGTGGCTCCCCCCGAAGCGGGGCTGGGGCCTGGCCAACTGCGGCCTGCTGGCCTCCGACACCACCGCGCTCTGGATCGACACCCCGTACGACCCCTCGCTGGCCGGGGAGTTCCTCGCCGCGAGCCGGCGCCTGCTGCCGACCGGGGTGGAGATCGACCGGGTGGTCGTCACCCACGCCAACGGCGACCACCTGTGGGGCGCCGGAGTGCTCCCGGACGCCGAGGTGATCGCCACCCGCGAGGCGCTGGACCACATCCACTGGGAGCCCTCCCCGCAGCAGCAGCACGCGCTGATCGCGGGCAGCGACCCGGAATCCCCGCTCGGTGGCTACCTGCGGGAGCACTTCGGGGCCTTCGACTGGTCCGAGACCGAGCCGGTGCACCCGGACACCGTCTTCACCGGCGAGCTGGAACTCAAGGTCGGCCGCTATCCGGTGCAGATCACCAGCCTGCCCGCCGCCCACACCGGCGGCGACCTGATGGTCCACCTCCCGCACCAGCGCACGGTGTTCACCGGCGACGTGGTCTTCTCCTCGACCCCGGAGCAGCCGGGCGACCACCCCTCGCACTGGGCCGGACCACTGGCGAACATCATCGGCGCCTGTGAGCAGGCCCTCGCCACCGGCGCCGAGATCTTCGTCCCCGGCCACGGCCCGGTGCTCGACCGTGACGGCGTCCACCAGCACATCGGCTACCTCGACTACGTCCGCGAGCGCGCCCACGCCCTGCACGGCGCCGGGATACCCGCGCTGGACGCCGCCCGGCGGGTGATCGCCGAGCAGCGCTACCCCGAACTCGGGCTGCCCGAGCGGCTGGTGCTCACCGTCGGGGCCGAGTACCGGCACCTGGACGGCTCCACCAAGCCCGGCATCCTGGAGTCGATGGGCCAGGTCGCCCTGGTGGCCCGCGAACTGGCCGAGGACACCGCCCGCGTCCCGCGGCCCCGCTCCGGCCGGAACTGACGCTCCGGCCCAGGGCCTGCCGTACGCCGTCGCCGTCAACCGCTTCCCCGACTCCCCGGACCACCCGGTCGAGGTGCTCGATCACCGGCATCAGCTGGGCGGCTTGTCCCTCTACGTTGTGGAGTGCCGCAGGGCATGCGGTGCGAGGGCGTGGAGATCTCGGGTTGCCCGGTCCGTGAAGCGCCAACCACCGGCTGTGCGTACCGAATCGACGGTACGCACAGCCGGAAGCCTCGCTGATCGATGCGAGGCGGATGCCGAGGTGTGCCGCTGGTCGGCTCAGCCTTCAGCGGGCTTCAGCGTCAGAGAGACGCTGTTGATGCAGTACCGGAGGTCGGTCGGCGTGCCATAGCCCTCGCCCTCGAAGACGTGGCCGAGGTGTCCGCCGCACCGCTTGCAGCGCACCTCGACACGTCGCATACCAAGGCTGTTGTCCTCCAGCAGCTCCACCGCCTCGGAGTTGCGTGCATCGTAGAACGACGGCCAGCCGCAGTGGCTGTCGAACTTGGTCTCGGAGCTGAACAGTTCCGCCCCACAGGCGCGGCAGCTGTAGACGCCGACCGTCTTGGTGTCGGTGTACTCACCGGCGAACGGGCGCTCGGTGCCCGCCTCGCGGAGCACGTGGTACTCCTCGGGGCTGAGCTGGGCGCGCCACTCGGCCTCGGTCTTCTGGATCTCGTAGCTCATCACGACTCCCGCTCGGCGTACGTCAGACGTTGGAGGCAACGTTCGTGAGGTGGTTGAGGCTTCCCCCCAGCTCGTCAAGGATGGCGGGCCCGAGGTTGGTGACGTCGCCCGCGCCCATGGTGAGCAGCAGGTCGCCCGGGCGGGCCAGACCGGCCAGCAGGGCGGGGGCGGCGGCGAAGTCGTGCTCGGCGGTGACGTCGGCGCCGGCCCGGCGGGCGGCGTCGATGATCAGCTCGCTGGTCACGCCCGGGATCGGGTCCTCACGGGCCGGGTAGATGTCCAGCACGACCGAGGCGTCGGCCAGCGCGAGGGCCCGGCCCATCTCCTCGGCGAGCTGCTGGGTGCGGCTGAACAGGTGGGGCTGGAAGACCACCAGGACGCGGCCCTCGCCGTCCAGGCCCTCGCGGATCGCCTCCAGGTCGGCGGTCATCTCGGTCGGGTGGTGGGCGTAGGAGTCGATCACCTGGACACCGGCCGCCTTGCCCTTGAGCTGCAGCCGGCGGCGCACGCCGGTGTAGGCGCCGATCGCCTTGGCCAGGTCGGCGGCCGGGACGCCCAGCGCGACACCGGCGGCCAGCGCGGCCACCGCGTTGTGGGCGTAGTGGCGGCCCGGGACGGAGACGGTGAAGGCCAGCTCGGCGCCGTCCAGCAGCACGGCGACCTCGCTGGTCATGCCGCGGGCGACCACCGAGAGGACCCGGACGTCGGCGTCCTCGGCGGAGCCGACGGTCACCACGTTGAGCCCCTCGCGGCCGGCCACCCGGGCGGTCAGCTCGCGGGCGCCGTCGTGGTCGGCCGAGACCACCAGGGTGCCGCCGGGGGTGATCCGGCCGACGAAGGTCTCGAAGGACTCGTAGATCTCCTCGATCGAGGCGTAGTTGGCGTGGTGGTCCAGCTCCACGTTGAGCACGATCGCCACCTCGGGCGCGTACTTGTGGAAGCTGCGGTCGCTCTCGTCGGCCTCGGCGACGAAGATCTCGCCGGTGCCGTGGTGGGCGTTGGAGCCGGGCGCGTCGAGGTCGCCGCCGATCGCGTAGGACGGGTCCAGGCCCAGCTCGCCGAGGGCGACGGCCAGCATGCTGGTGGTGGTGGTCTTGCCGTGGGTGCCGGCCACCGCCAGCGCCCGGCGGCCGCCCATCAGCGCGGCCAGCGCGTCGGAGCGGTGCACCACCGGGATGCCGCGCTCGCGGGCGGCGGCCAGCTCCGGGTTGTCGGCGCGGATCGCGCTGGAGACGACCACGCTGCTGGTGCTGTTCGGCACGTGCTCGGCGGCGTGGCCGACGTGCACCGTCGCGCCGAGGGCGCGCAGCGCGAGGACGGTCTCGGACTCCTTGGAGTCGCTGCCGGAGACGCTGGCGCCGCGCACTGCGAGGATCTTCGCCAGGCCGGACATCCCGGCGCCGCCGATGCCGATGAAGTGCGGGGCGTGCAGGTCGTGCGCGGCGTCGTTCAAGGCGTGGCTCCGTACGGGCGATGGGCCCCTCCTGCCCGGCGGCGGGCAAGGAGGGCTGGTGGGCAGGTGGGTCCGGCAATGTGCGAATCGTCCTCGCGGGCGGACCGCAAGGACGATTCTGCACCACCGGCGCGCGGAGCTAGGAGTCGCTGGCGAACAGCCTCAGCACCGGTACCCCCACCTTGTGCCTGGCCTGGGAGGCCCAGTCGCGGTGGAAGAACTCCTCCACGAAGTGCGGCGAGGTGAGCACCACCACCTCGTCCGCCCGGTGCTCCTCGACCGCCGCGCGCAGCCGGTCCAGCGGCTTCTCCTCGACCAGCTCGCCGATCGCCTCGGCCCCGGCCTGGCGCAGGTGGCGCAGGCTGTGCTCCAGCGATTCGCTGGCCACGGTCGGGCCGCTCTCGGACTCGTCGTGCTCGTGCACCGCCTTGTCGAGGTGGCCGAGGGCGACGTCGTCCAGCGCCCGCAGCAGTTCGTCCTGCTTGCCGCGCGGCTGCATCAGGACGACGAAGGACACCTTCTCGTCGCTGTGGAGCGTGGTGACGAGTTCCACGTCCGCGTCGGAGAGAGCCTTTTCGATCATCAGTACCGTCTTGAACACGTGAGTCCCTTCCAGTGGCCGGCCCCGGGCCCCGGCATCGCATAACGGGATCACGATCGGGGGGTCACGGGGTCATCGAACCCAGGTGACGCAAGTAGCGGGTGAAGAGGAATCCTTTCTGCTCGATCAATGAGACCAGCCGCATCCGTTGCACGTCAGGCATTTCCGCATCGTGGATGATGCGCGGCGCGTCGCCGCCCGTGATCAACGGGGCCAGCGACAGGCACAGCTCGTCCAGCAGACCCGCGGCCGCCAGCTGTCCCAGCAGCCGCGGGCCGCCCTCGCTCAGCAAGCGGGTCCAGCCCCGCTCCGCCAGGGCAGCCACCCCCGCCCGCAAGTCCACCGAACCCCGCCCGGCGAGCACCAGGTCGGCCACCTCGGCGACCGCCCGGCGGCGCTCCTCGGGGGCGTCCTCGACGGTGATCACCACCGTCCTGACCAGCGGTTCCGTGAACAGCGGCGCGCCCAGGTCGAGGTCCAGCGAGCGGCTCACGATCGCGATCGCCGGAGCCGGGGCCTGCCCCGCCGCGGCCCGCGCCGCCGCGAACTCGTTCCGGGCCCGGGCCGGCCGGTAGCCCTCCGCGCGGACCGTCTCGGCGCCCACCAGCACCACGTCCGACAGGGCGCGCAGCACACCGAAGATCCGCTTGTCCGCGTCGCCGGACAGGCCCTCGGACAGACCGTCGAGCTTCGCCCCGCCGTCCAGGCCCGCCACCATGTTGGCGCGCAACCAGGGCCGCCCCCGATTCACCTGGTCGGGGTACGCGTAGACGGCGGCGAGCGACTCCAGCGCGGCCGGATCGGCGACCGGCTCGCCCAGCGGGCTGATCAACTGTTGCATGTCCTCAGTGTTCCACCGCTGGGCCGTCCGGGGCCGTCCGGAGGCTGTTCGGGGCCGGTTCTGGGCCGGTTCGGAGCCGGTTCGGGGGCTGCGGGGACCAGGCGTACCCTCTACTGATGTGCCCGCAGCCTCCCGCCCCGCCACCGCGACCGAGTCCATAGCCGCCGCGAGCCCGGCCGGCAACTCGATCGCGCTCACCGACCGCCGCCCCGTCGTGCCCGCCGAGCGGCTGGTCGCCGAGATGGTCCCGCCGCCCCGGTTCGCCGACGTGAGCTTCGGGACGTACATCCCGGACCCGACCCAGCCGAGCCAGTACGAGGCCGTCCAGGTCCTGGAGCAGTTCGCGGGCACCCTCGGGGGAGGAAACGGTTCCGCGCCCAAGCGCAGCTGGTTCCGCCGCTCCGCCCCCGTGCCCACCGGCCCGGCCGGGGTCTACCTCGACGGCGGCTACGGCGTCGGCAAGACCCACCTGCTCGCCTCGCTCTGGCACGCCGCCCCCGGCCCCAAGGCCTTCGGCACCTTCGTGGAGCTGACCAACCTGGTCGGCGCGCTCGGCTTCCAGCAGGCCGTCCGGACCCTCTCCGGGCACACGCTGCTCTGCATCGACGAGTTCGAGCTGGACGACCCGGGCGACACCGTCCTGGTCTCCACCCTGCTCGGCCGCCTGGTCGAGAACGGCGTCAAGCTCTGCGCCACCTCGAACACCCTGCCGGAGAAGCTCGGCGAGGGCCGCTTCGCCGCCGCCGACTTCCTGCGCGAGATCCAGGGCCTGTCCGCGCACTTCCGCCCGATGCGGATCGACGGCCAGGACTACCGCCACCGCGGCCTGCCCGACGCCCCGCCGCCGTACACCGACGACACCGTCGAGGCCGTCGCCGACCGCACCCCCGGCGCTTCGCTGGACGACTTCGACGCGCTGCTCGCCCACCTCTCCGCCGTCCACCCCAGCCGCTACGGCGCGCTGCTGGACGACGTCACCGCGGTCTGCCTGCGCGGCGTGCGGCAGGTCGACGACCAGTCCACCGCGCTGCGCCTGGTCGTGCTGGCCGACCGGATGTACGACCGCGAGCTGCCCATCACCGCCTCCGGCCTGCCCTTCGACCAGGTCTTCCCGGAGGACATGCTGCGCGGCGGCTACCGCAAGAAGTACCTGCGGGCCATCTCCCGCCTGGTCGCCCTGGCCCGGGACAGCGAGAAGCTGGGGTGAACCTCTTCGAGGGCGGGGGCCGCGAGCTGGAACTGCGCAACGGCGCCACCGAGGTGCTGGTCGAGGTCCTGATGCTCGCGGTCACCGCCCTCGCCCGGGAGGACTGGGACCACGCCTTCGCCGCCGAGCTCGCCCGCCAGGACCAGAACCTGATGGGCCGCGGCATGGTCGGCCTGCGGCTGGAGGACCTGGACTGGGGCCCCGACCCGGAACGCGGCCGCGCCTTCGCGCTCGCCGTCGTCGACCTCGCCCTCACCCGGCACCGCTGGGACGAACTCGACCACGAGCCCCCGTACGCCGAGGACCACCTGCGCACCCTCCGCCTGCTGATCGAGCACACCCGCCCCGCCCCCGTCCCGCCCGCCGACCCCACCGAGGTCATGGCCGCCAGCTGCCGCCGCCACCGTGTGCTCACCCCGATCGCCTGGTACCCCGCCTGCGTCCGCTGCGGCCCGGCCTGACCGAAGGGGCCTCGGGCGGGGCGGAAGCGGCCACGGCTGTCGGTCGTGGGTCGTACGGTGGAGTCGTGCGTCCCATCACGAGTATTGAGCGGTCCGTGGCGCCCTTCGAGGTCGTCAGTCCCTTCCAGCCGAACGGCGACCAGCCGGCGGCGATCGCCGAGCTGGAGCGGCGGATCAGGGGAGGGGAGAAGGACGTCGTGCTGCTCGGTGCCACCGGTACCGGCAAGTCGGCCACCACGGCCTGGATGATCGAGAAGCTGCAGCGCCCCACCCTGGTGATGGCGCCGAACAAGACGCTGGCCGCGCAGCTGGCGAACGAGTTCCGCGAGCTGCTGCCGAACAACGCGGTCGAGTACTTCGTCTCGTACTACGACTACTACCAGCCCGAGGCGTACGTCCCGCAGACGGACACCTACATCGAGAAGGACTCCTCGATCAACGAGGAGGTCGAACGGCTGCGGCACTCGGCCACCAACTCGCTGCTCACCCGCCGCGACGTGATCGTGGTCGCCTCGGTCTCCTGCATCTACGGCCTGGGCACCCCGCAGGAGTACGTGGACCGGATGGTGCCGCTCAAGGTCGGCCAGGAGATCGACCGCGACGTGCTGCTGCGCCGCTTCGTCGACATCCAGTACGCGCGCAACGACGTGGCCTTCACCCGGGGCACCTTCCGGGTCCGCGGCGACACCATCGAGATCTTCCCGGTCTACGAGGAACTCGCCGTCCGGATCGAGATGTTCGGCGACGAGATCGAGGCGCTCTACACCCTGCACCCGCTCACCGGCGAGATCATCAGCCAGGACGAGCAGATCTACGTCTTCCCCGCCTCGCACTACGTGGCCGGCCCCGAGCGCATGGAGCGGGCGATCACCGGCATCGAGCAGGAACTGGAGCAGACGCTCGCCAAGCTGGAGAAGCAGGGCAAGCTGCTGGAGGCCCAGCGGCTGCGGATGCGCACCACCTACGACATCGAGATGCTGCGCCAGATCGGCACCTGCTCGGGCGTCGAGAACTACTCGATGCACTTCGACGGCCGCGAGCCCGGCTCCCCGCCGAACACCCTGCTGGACTACTTCCCGGAGGACTTCCTCCTGGTCATCGACGAGTCGCACGTCACCGTCCCGCAGATCGGCGCGATGTACGAGGGTGACGCCTCGCGCAAGCGCACCCTGGTCGAGCACGGCTTCCGGCTGCCGTCCGCGATGGACAACCGACCGCTGAAGTGGGAGGAGTTCCTGGGGCGGATCGGTCAGACGGTGTACCTGTCGGCGACGCCCGGCCCGTACGAGCTGTCCCGCGGCGACGGCCAGGTCGAGCAGATCATCCGCCCGACCGGCCTGATCGACCCCGAGGTGATCGTCAAGCCGACCGAGGGCCAGATCGACGACCTGGTGCACGAGGTCCGCAAGCGGGTGGAGCGGGACGAGCGCGTCCTGGTCACCACGCTGACCAAGAAGATGGCCGAGGACCTCACCGACTACATGCTCGGCCTGGACATCCGGGTCCGGTACCTGCACAGCGACGTGGACACCCTGCGCCGGGTAGAGCTGCTGCGCGAGCTGCGCGCGGGCCGGTTCGACGTGCTGGTCGGCATCAACCTGCTGCGCGAGGGCCTGGACCTGCCCGAGGTGTCGCTGGTGGCGATCCTGGACGCCGACAAGGAGGGCTTCCTGCGCTCCGGCACGTCACTCATTCAGACGATCGGCCGCGCCGCCCGTAACGTCTCCGGCCAGGTCCACATGTACGCGGACCGGATCACCCCCTCGATGGAGAAGGCGATCGAGGAGACCAACCGCCGCCGGGCCGTCCAGCAGGCCTACAACAAGGAGCACGGGATCGACCCGCAGCCGCTGCGGAAGAAGATCGGCGACATCCTGGACACCCTCGCCCGCGAGGACGTGGACACCGACGAGCTGCTCTCCACCGGCTACCGCGGCGCGGGCCAGAAGGGCGGCAAGGCCCCGGTGCCGATGCTGGGCTCGGAGCGCAAGCCCGCCAAGTCGATGCCGGCCGCCGAGCTGGCGGACCTGATCCAGGAGATGACCGACCGGATGCACGCGGCCGCCGCCGATCTCCAGTTCGAGGTCGCGGCACGGCTGCGCGACGAGGTGAAGGAGCTGAAGAAGGAGCTGCGGCAGATGCGCGAGGCCGGTGTGGCCTGACCTGTCCACCGGTGCGTCGGGCTTGGCCGGTTCTTGCACCGGTCAAGCCCTGCGGTGTCTCAGCCTTGCCACAAACCGGGTAACCCGGAGGAGTCGAGGGTGCCGCAGGCCCTAGGCTGGCCTGCGGCATCGCGCCCTCGAACGGGGCGGCGGGCCGTATTGCAGAGGGGGCCTCAGCCGGGGGACGGCGACGGGGTGTTCCACCGGGAGCCGTGCGGGTGTGACCGCGTGGCCGGCAGAGAGGACAACGTCGTGTCGGTGAACCTTGCCAAGGGGCAGCGGGTCAGCCTCCAGAAGGGGGCGGGCGCCACCCTGACCGTGGTCCGGATGGGGCTCGGCTGGCAGGCCGCCCCCAAACGGGGCCTGTTCGGCAGCCGGACCAGGAAGATCGACCTGGACGCCTCGGCGCTGCTGTACGCCGAGAAGACCCCGTCCGACGTGGTGTTCTTCCAGCACTTGGAGTCCACTGACGGCTCGGTGCGGCACACCGGGGACAACCTGGTGGGCGGCACCGGCGCCGAGGACGACGAGGCGATCCTGGTCGACCTGCTGCACGTGCCGGCACACATCACCCAGGTGGTGTTCACGGTCAGCTCGTACACCGGACAGACCTTCGCCGAGGTGAGCCGGGCGCACTGCCGGCTGCTGGACGAGACCACCGGGGTGGAGCTGGCCCGGTACGAGCTGGCGGGCGGCGGGCCGCACACCGGGCAGATCATGGCCAAGGTGGTCCGGGATGGCAGCGGCGGCTGGGAGATGCAGGCGATCGGCGCCCCGGCCAAGGGGCGGACCTTCCAGGACCTGCTGCCGGCGATCGAGCCGTTCCTCTGACGGTTCTTTACCTTCTTTACCCATCCTTGCCTCCCCTGTTACTCTCGACGGCAGCGGAGGGGAGTATTCCTCGACAGCCGACCCCGTCATCACGGGTGCCCGTCGTGGCACCCCGGGGCGCTGGCCCGATGGGCGGAAGAGACCTCCGGCAGTGACGACCTGTCTCGCCTAGCTGCCGGAGGAGCAGTAATGGACGTTTCCGTAATCATGTGGGTCACTACGATCGGTGTGCTGATCGCACTGGTCGTGGCCGACTTCTTCATCGGGGGGCGCAAGCCGCACGAGGTCTCGATCAAGGAGGCCGGGATCTGGACGGCCGTCTGGATCGTGCTGGCGGTGCTCTTCGGCGGGTTCCTCTGGTGGCACTCCGGTGGGCAGCCGGCGGGCGAGTTCTTCGCCGGGTACATCACCGAGAAGTCGCTCAGTGTCGACAACCTCTTCGTTTTCATCCTGATCATGGGCAAGTTCGCGGTGCCCAGGATCTACCAGCAGCGCGTGCTGATGTTCGGTGTGATCATCGCCCTGGTGCTGCGCGCAGCCTTCATCGCGGGCGGCGCGGCGCTGGTGGCGCAGTTCTCCTGGGTGTTCTTCGTCTTCGGCGGCTTCCTGATCTGGACGGCCTGGAAGCTGATCAAGGAGGCCCGGGCCGAGGAGGAGGACGACGAGTACGAGGAGAACCGCCTGCTCAAGTCGATCACCCAGCGCTTCCCGTCGACTGGTCGCTATCACGGCACGAAGCTCTTCATCCGGGAGAACGGCCGCCGGCTGATCACCCCGATGCTGATCGTCATGCTGGCGATCGGCACCACGGACGTGCTGTTCGCCCTGGACTCGATCCCGGCCATCTTCGGCCTCACCCAGGACCCGTACGTCGTCTTCACCGCCAACGCCTTCGCCCTGATGGGCCTGCGCCAGCTGTACTTCCTGATCGGCGGCCTGCTGAAGAAGCTGGTCCACCTCTCGTACGGTCTGTCGGTGATCCTCGGCTTCATCGGCGTGAAGCTGGTGCTCCACGCCGCCCACGAGGCCGGCGTGCACGTCCCGGAGATCGGTATCCCGTTCTCCCTCGGCTTCATCGTGGTGGTCCTGGCCGTGACGACGGTGACCAGCCTGATGGCCTCGAAGGGGCAGGAGCAGGCCGGGCGTGAGCCTGAGAAGCTCAACGCCTGACCGGAGTTGAATCGCCCGAGGCCCGCCGCCGGACGCGACATCCGGCGGCGGGACTCGACTCTGGCCACGCTTCGGTCAGCGGGTGTCGGTGCGCTTTTCGAGGCGGGTGCCGCGGCGAAGGGTGATCGACATGAGGTCGCTCGGAGCGTCCAGTTCCAGGCGGTGCCAGCGGCCGCGGGGAACGATCACGGCGGCGCCCGCGGGCAACGGCACTGCCTCACTGGATTTGCCGGGTTCGGTGGGACGGAGGTAGAGCCGCACGCCGCCCGCCAGGCAGCACACCGCCTCGTCTGCCTCCGGGTGCATTTCCCAGTGGTCGGCGTGGACGTCGGCGTCTGTCTCCACGTGGAAGGTCGCGATCTGCCATGCGCCCGAGTCGCTGCTCGCCATTCGGCGTTCGGCGGCTCGGACGTCGCCGTCGGGGTGGAACAGAAGTGCCGAGGCGAACAGGTCGATGGGGGTCGTTGTCATGACGGTGTTCCTTCCGGTTGATTCTCTGTGAGGGTGGCGGCTTGCGGGGTGGTTGCCGCAGCGCGGTGGCGGGGCAGTACGGCGATCGCCACGGCCGTGGCGAGCAGGAAGAGCGCGGCGGTGACCGCCAGGCCCAGGGCGTAGCCGTCGTTCAGTGCGGCGGGGCTGGTGGCCGCGCCGGTGCGGTGCGCCGCGACGGTCGCGAGGACGGCCAGGCCGACGCAGCCGCCGAGTTGGCGGGAGCTGTTGAAGACTCCTGAGGCCATGCCGGCCTCGCGGGGGGTGACGCCTGTGGTCGCGGCGGCGGCGACCGGAGCCAGGACCAGTCCGGTGCCGATGCTGGTGAGGATGGAGGGGCCGAGTACGTCGGCGAGGAAGCTGCCGTCCGGTCTGACGGTGGCGAACCAGGCCAGCCCTGCGGCGGCCAGCAGAGCGCCGGGCATCAGGGCTGCGCGCGGGGAGCGGGAGGAGGTGATACGGGTCGCGGCGACGGTGCCTGCGACCAGGCCGGCGGTGAAGGGCAGGAAAGCGGTGCCGGTGGCGGCGGCGCCCATGCCCAGGACCTGTTGCAGGTACAGGGACACGAAGTAGAAGGCGGTGAACTGCCCGGCCGCCGCGAGGAACACCAGGACGTTGGCGCCGGCGACCCAGCGGCTGCGCAGCAGCCCGAGGCGCAACAGCGGTGCGGGGGTCCTGGATTCGGCGACGAAGAAGGCGGCCAGTAGTACGGCGGAGGCGGCGAGGGCCACCAGCGTGGCCGGGGAGGTCCACCCGACGGTGTCGGTGCGGACGACGCCGAAGACCAGCAGCCCGATTCCGCCGGTTGCCAGGACGGCGCCGAGCACATCCGGATCCTCGCGCCGGGTGGGAGGTGCGTCGGCGGGTACGCCCGCGGGGACCAGGGCGAGAGCCGCCGCGACGATGGGCAGGTTGACCAGCATGACCCACCGCCAGCCCGCGTACTGCGTCAGCAGCCCGCCCGCGAGTACACCCAGGGCACCGCCCGCCGCGTTCGCCGCGCTCCACACCCCGAGCGCCCGGGTGCGCTGCGGGCCTTCGGGGAACGTGGCGGTCAGCATGGCCAGCGCGGCTGGAGCGGCTGCGGCGGCACCCAGGCCCTGGCCGGCTCGGGCAGCGACCAGTTGCCAGGGCGCCTGGGCCAGCCCGCCCGCCAGTGAGCACAGTCCGAAGACCGCCAGGCCCAGTACGAAGAGCCGACGCCGACCGTAGAGGTCGCCGGCCCGGCCACCCAGCAGCAGAAGTCCGCCGAGTGCGAGTGCGTAGATGTGCACGACCCAGGAGAGGCCGAGCGGGGTGAATCCCAGTGCGAGGCGGATTGCGGGCAGCGCGACGTTGACCACCGACATGTCCAGGGCGACGACGAACTGCGCGACGGCAGCCGCCGCCAGCACAGCTCCGGGGCCACCCCCTAAATTTCTGTACATGTACGAAAACTAGCGCCGACTACGCCCGCTGTCGACACCCGGGGAAGATGGGGGCATGCCGCAACCGCCCGCACCGCGCAAAACTCCCGGCCGACCTCCCCGGATCTCTCGCGAGGAGATCATCGGTGCGGCCCTACGGATCCTGGACGAGGGGGGCGTGGACCGACTGACGATGCGTCGGCTGGCCACGGAGATCGGCAGTACGCCCATGGCGCTCTACCATCACGTCCGCAACAAGGACGAGCTGCTCGTGCTGCTGCTGGACGACTATGCGACGCGGACACTGCGCCGGCCCGAACTGCCTGCCCAGCCCCGCGAGCGGATCATCGTCGCCGCGGAGGCGATCCACGAGGTACTGGCCGCCTGCCCCTGGATCGTGGCGGTGCTGACCGCTGACGACCTGCTGTCCAGGACCGCGCTGTGGTTTGTCGAGCAGATCGTGGACGGGTTCGTCGACTGCGGGCTGACCCTCGACCGGGCCGTGCACGGTTACCGCGCGATCTGGTACTACACCGCCGGAGAGATCATGGTCCGGGCGGCAGCGGTCCGGCGACGCGCGGACGACGACCGGCCCGTCTACCGGGATGTCGTCTTCGCCGACCTCGACCCCGACGAGGTTCCCCGGTTGGCGCAAGTCGCCGACCGATGGGAGGCGCTGACCGCCCGGGACACCTATTCGGACGGGCTCCGAGCCCTGGTGGACGGCCTCGCCGCCCGGTAGCGACACGCCACCGCCACCACGTCGCTCACCGGCAACCACGCACTCCTGTGATCACCACGGAGGAAGGCGTCCCGTCGCCTCGGTCACCTCCCTTGACCTGCGGCCTCACGCGTAAACGTAACGGCGTTGTCGGGGTTCCCCAGTCCTGATGTCCGCGAAGAAGCAGGAACAGGCCGAGCGCGAGAAGCTGAACGCCTCATTGCGCAATGATCCGGGCTGGTCGGCTCCAGGCGGAGCCGACCACCCCGGAAATCGTCACCAGCCGCGCTCGCGCCACTCGTCGAGGTGGGGGCGCTCGGCGCCGACGGTGGTGTCGTTGCCGTGGCCGGGGTAGACCCAGGCCTCGTCCGGGAGGACGTCGAAGATCTTCTCGTTGACGTCCCGGAACAGGCTCCTGAAGGCCTCCGGGTCGCCCCAGGTGTTGCCGACGCCGCCCGGGAAGAGGCAGTCGCCGGTGAAGACGTGCGGGTGGCCCTGCGGGTCGTCGTAGATCAGCACGATCGCGCCCGGGGTGTGGCCGACCAGGTGGCGGACGGTGAGCTCGACGTCGCCGACCCGCAGCTTGTCGCCGTCGGCGAGCAGCAGTTCGGTGGGCACGTCGATGCCTTCGGCGTCGTGCCGCCCGGCGGCGGTGCGGGCGCCGGTGGTGGCGACCACCTCGGCCAGCGCGCCCCAGTGGTCGTGGTGCCGGTGGGTGGTGACCACCGTCTCCAGGTCGTCGCCGACGGTCTCCAGCAGCACCGGGGCGTCGGCGGCCGCGTCGATCAGCAACTGCTCGTCGGTGGCCCTGCAGCGCAGCAGGTAGGCGTTGTTGTCGTACGGGCCGACGGCCACCTTGGTGATGATCAGGTGGGCCAGCTCCCGCACGTCCGGCGGCCCGCCGACCTTGACCGCTCCGTGGTACGTCATCCGTCCGCTCCTCGTCCGGGTCCGGCTACAACAGGGTTCAGGATCATCCTGGCCCCGTCAGCCCAGCGGGGGAAGCTGGGGGAGCGCGGTGTCGGGCGTGCGGCGCAGGTCCGCGCCGTCGGAGCGGCCGGTCAGCCAGGCGAGCAGGGCGCGGAGGGGGCCGTGGACGGCCAGGGAAACCGGGCCCGAGCCGATCAGGCCGAGGTCGCCGGTGTCCTCGGCGACCAGCTCGATGCGGGGCAGCTCGGTGCCGTGCAGCTTGAGGGCGAGCTTGTGGAACTCGGTGACGGCGAACTCCTCCGGCCACTCGGCGGGGGAGTAGCCGCCGGCCAGGTCGACCAGGTGGTACTCGACCTCGGCGAGGCGCTTCCAGACCAGGTCGCAGGCGGGGAAGACGGCGCCGGAGCGGTGGCGCACCTCGGCGGCCCAGTCCTCGTCGGTCATCAGCGCGGCGGCCGCGGCGAAGCCCTCGTGCGACTCGCGCAGGTCGGCGAGCTGGGTGTCCAGCGGGCGGCCGGCGCCGTCCTCGATGCCCTGGTCGCGGGCCTGCTCGCTGGCGTACTGCGGGATGTCGGTGCCGGTGCGGGCGCCGGTCAGCAGGTTGACCAGGGAGTCGGCGTTGCGGGCGATGTGGGCCAGCACGTGGCCGCGGGTCCAGCCGGGGAGCGCGGAGGGCTCGGCGACGGCCTCCGGCAACAGCGCGGAGACGCTCTCCAGCATGCGTCGGGTGCTTGCCTCGACCAGGTTCAGTCGCTCGGTGGCTAGAGCGGCGGCGGAGTGCGAGTCGGACATCGAATCTGCCTTCTGTGCGAGACGGCGCGTTGCCCGAGGAGGGCTTCGCTCGTTGACCAGGCGACGCTATCGCCGAATCCGGCCTCTGAGCAGGGCCCTTTTCGGTCCGGGTGCGGACGGCCCCGGGGCGGCCCTCACTCGTTCGGGTGGTCTCCACTGGACAGAGTCGAGATTCGAACGTCTGAGCTATAGGCTGGCTGCCGCATCCTGGAAGAAGACCGAATCTCACCGCAAGCCATCTCGCCCCGGAGAAAGGCGCCAGAAGCAGTGGCCGACCGCCTCATCGTCCGCGGTGCTCGCGAGCACAACCTCAAGAACGTCTCGCTCGACCTGCCCCGCGACTCCCTCATCGTCTTCACGGGCCTCTCCGGCTCCGGCAAGTCCTCGCTCGCCTTCGACACGATCTTCGCCGAGGGTCAGCGCCGCTACGTCGAGTCGCTGTCCTCGTACGCCCGCCAGTTCCTCGGGCAGATGGACAAGCCCGACGTGGACTTCATCGAGGGCCTCTCCCCGGCCGTCTCGATCGACCAGAAGTCCACCAACCGCAACCCCCGTTCGACCGTCGGCACCATCACCGAGGTCTACGACTACCTGCGCCTGCTGTTCGCCCGGATCGGCAAGCCGCACTGTCCGCACTGCGGCCGCCCGATCGCCAAGCAGTCGCCGCAGGCGATCGTGGACAAGGTGCTGGAGCTCGCCGAGGGCACCCGGTTCCAGGTGCTCAGCCCGGTGGTGCGCGAGCGCAAGGGCGAGTTCGTCGACCTCTTCGCCGACCTCCAGTCCAAGGGCTACTCCCGCGCCCGGGTGGACGGCGAGACGATCCAGCTCGCCGAGCCGCCGAAGCTGAAGAAGCAGGAGAAGCACACCGTCGAGGTGGTGGTCGACCGCCTGACCGTCAAGGAGAGCGCCAAGCGGCGGCTCACCGACTCGGTGGAGACGGCCCTGCGGCTGTCCGGCGGCATGGTCGTGCTCGACTTCGTCGACCTCCCGGAGGGCGACCCGGAACGCGAGCGGATGTACTCCGAGCACCTCTACTGCCCGTACGACGACGTGTCGTTCGAGGAGCTGGAGCCGCGCTCGTTCTCCTTCAACTCGCCGTTCGGCGCCTGCCCGGACTGCTCGGGCCTGGGCAACCGGATGGAGGTCGACCCCGAGCTGGTCGTGCCGGACCCGGAGCGCTCGCTGGACGAGGGCGCGATCCACCCGTGGTCGGCCGGGCACGCCAAGGAGTACTTCCAGCGCCTGATCGACGCGCTGGCCGAGGAGCTCGGCTTCCGCACCGACATCCCCTGGGCCGGGCTGCCCGCCCGCGCCAAGAAGGCGCTGCTGTACGGGCACAAGCACCAGGTGCAGGTCCGCTACCGCAACCGCTTCGGCCGCGAGCGCTCGTACAGCACCGGCTTCGAGGGCGCCGTCCCGTTCATCCAGCGCCGGCACACCGAGGCGGAGAGCGACAGCAGCCGCGAGCGCTTCGAGGGCTACATGCGCGAGGTGCCCTGCCCGACCTGTGAGGGCACCCGGCTCAAGCCGGTGGTGCTCGCGGTCACCGTCGAGGAGAAGTCGATCGCCGACGTCTCGTCGATGTCGATCAGCGACTGCGCCGAGTTCCTGGGCGCGATGAAGCTCAACGACCGGGACAAGCAGATCGCCGAGCGGGTCCTCAAGGAGGTCAACGAGCGGCTGCGCTTCCTGGTCGACGTCGGCCTGGACTACCTCTCCCTGGACCGCGCGGCCGGCACCCTGTCCGGCGGCGAGGCCCAGCGCATCCGGCTGGCCACCCAGATCGGCTCCGGCCTGGTCGGCGTGCTGTACGTGCTGGACGAGCCGTCCATCGGTCTGCACCAGCGGGACAACCACCGGCTGATCGAGACGCTGGTGCGGCTGCGCGACATCGGCAACACCCTGATCGTGGTCGAGCACGACGAGGACACCATCAAGACCGCGGACTGGGTGGTGGACATCGGCCCGGGCGCCGGCGAGCACGGCGGCAACGTGGTGCACTCCGGTTCGCTGAAGCAGCTGCTCGGCAACAAGGAGTCGCTGACCGGCCAGTACCTCTCCGGAAAGAGGTCCATCCCGATCCCGGCCGCCCGTCGCGACCGGGACAAGAAGCGCCAGCTGACCGTCCACGGTGCCCGCGAGCACAACCTCAAGGACGTCACGGTCGGCTTCCCGCTCAGCACCCTGACCGCGATCACCGGTGTCTCCGGCTCCGGCAAGTCGACGCTGGTCAACGACATCCTCTACACCCACCTCGCCCGGGAGCTGAACGGCGCCCGCAGCGTGCCCGGCCGGCACACCCGGATCACCGGCACCGACCTGGTGGACAAGGTGGTGCACGTCGACCAGTCGCCGATCGGCCGCACCCCGCGGTCGAACCCCGCCACCTACACCGGGGTGTTCGACCACGTCCGCCGACTCTTCGCGGAGACCCAGGAGGCCAAGGTCCGCGGTTACCTGCCCGGCCGCTTCTCCTTCAACGTCAAGGGCGGCCGCTGCGAGAACTGCACCGGCGACGGCACCATCAAGATCGAGATGAACTTCCTGCCGGACGTCTACGTGCCGTGCGAGGTCTGTCACGGCGCCCGGTACAACCGGGAGACGCTGGAGGTCCACTACAAGGGCAAGTCCATCGCCGAGGTGCTGGACATGCCGATCGAGGAGGCGCTGGGCTTCTTCGAGGCCGTCCCGGCGATCGCCCGCCACCTCAGGACGCTCAACGACGTCGGCCTCGGATACGTCCGGCTCGGCCAGTCCGCGCCGACGCTCTCCGGCGGCGAGGCCCAGCGCGTCAAGCTCGCCTCGGAGCTGCAGAAGCGCTCCACCGGGCGGACGGTCTACGTGCTGGACGAGCCCACCACCGGTCTGCACTTCGAGGACATCAGCAAGCTGATCA
The DNA here is from genome assembly GCF_053598235.1 of Kitasatospora sp. NPDC001159. NCBI lineage: Bacteria > Bacillati > Actinomycetota > Actinomycetes > Kitasatosporales > Streptomycetaceae > Kitasatospora > Kitasatospora sp. NPDC001159. The sequence goes on along the minus strand of NZ_JBSFJV010000006.1, from coordinate 18,979 downwards.
AGGTGCTCAGCGGGCTGGTTGACAAGGGCAACACGGTGATCGTCATCGAGCACAACCTCGATGTGATCAAGACCGCCGACTGGATCGTCGACATGGGCCCCGAGGGCGGATCCGGCGGCGGCACGGTGGTCGCCGAGGGCACCCCGGAGCAGATCGCGGCCGTCCCGGAGAGCCACACCGGCAAGTTCCTGCGGGACATCCTGCCGGGTGACTTCGCGGACGCCCCGGTCGCGCCACCCGCCAAGAGGGCGCCGCGCAAGCGGGCCGCCGCCAAGAAGTAGGCCGGATCGCGCCCCGCCGCTCCCACCCCGGGAGCGGCGGGGCGCGTGCCGCATAGACTTCCACGGGCCCACCCAGTCGCGGCCCGTCCCGCACGAACCCGCCAGGAGCGCACCGATGTCCGAGGCCCCCGAGACCAGCACCGCCACCTCCCGTCGCACCCTGCTCTGCGGGGCCGCGGCCGCCCTGGCGGTCGGCGGCACCGTGGCGGTCACCGGCTGCAGTTCCTCCTCCGGCTCCTCCGACTCCAGCAGCGCACCCAAGGGCCCGGTGGACCTCGGCCCGGCCTCGGCGATCCCGGAGGGCGGCGGCAAGGTCTTCCGCGAGCAGAAGATCGTGGTCACCCAGCCGACCGCCGGCCAGTACAAGGCCTTCAGCGCCAAGTGCACCCACGCCGGCTGCATCGTGGACCAGGTCAAGAAGGAGCAGATCCAGTGCCCCTGCCACGGCAGCCGGTTCGGCATTGCCGACGGCGCGGTGCAGGACGGCCCGGCCCCCAGCCCGCTGCCCGCCTACACCGTCACGGTCGAGGGCGGGAACCTCAAGGTCACCCCGAGCTGAAGCAGTTGAGCTCCTCTCGATTGATCTTGTCCCCACGGCCCCGACCGCACTCGGTACGGTGGACTCATGGCTGACCCGAGCACCTACCGCCCGGCGCCGGGCGCGATCCCGACCTCCCCGGGCGTCTACAAGTTCCGCGACGCCCACGGCCGGGTCATCTACGTCGGCAAGGCCAAGAGCCTGCGGCCGCGCCTGTCGTCCTACTTCCAGGACCTGGCCGGCCTGCACCCGCGCACCGCGACCATGGTCACCACCGCCGCCTCGGTGGAGTGGACCGTGGTCGGCACCGAGGTCGAGGCGCTCCAGCTGGAGTACTCCTGGATCAAGGAGTTCGACCCGCGGTTCAACGTCAAGTACCGCGATGACAAGAGCTATCCGGAACTCGCCGTCACCCTCAACGAGGAGTACCCGCGGGTCCAGGTGATGCGCGGGGCGCACAAGAAGGGCGTGCGCTACTTCGGCCCGTACGGGCACGCCTGGGCGATCCGCGAGACGGTCGACCTGCTGCTGCGCGTCTTCCCCGTCCGCACCTGCTCCAACGGCGTGTTCAAGCGCGCCCGACAGGTCGGCCGCCCCTGCCTGCTGGGCTACATCGGCAAGTGCGCCGCGCCCTGCGTCGGCAAGGTCTCGGCGGACGAACACCGGGCGCTGGCCGAGGACTTCTGCGACTTCATGGCCGGGCGCACCGGCAACTACCTGGGCCGGCTGGAAGAGCAGATGCAGGAGGCGGCCACCGAGATGGAGTACGAGAAGGCGGCCCGGCTGCGGGACGACATCGGCGCCCTCAAGCGCGCGATGGAGAAGAACGCCATCGTGCTCGCCGACGCCACCGACGCCGACCTGCTGGCCCTCGCCGAGGACGAACTCGAGGCCGCCGTGCAGATCTTCCACGTCCGCGGCGGCCGGGTGCGCGGCCAGCGCGGCTGGGTCACCGACAAGGTCGAGGACGTCGACACCGCCGGCCTGGTCGAGCACGCCCTCCAGCAGCTCTACGGCGGTGCCACTGCGGATGAACGCAGTGAGTCGGTCCCGCGCGAGGTGCTGGTCCCCGCCCTGCCCGAACCGGCCGCCCCGATAAAGGAGTGGCTGAGCGACCTGCGCGGCAGTCAGGTCGACCTGCGCATCCCGCAGCGCGGCGACAAGAGGGACCTGATGGCCACCGTGCAGCGCAACGCCCAGCAGGCGCTGGCGCTGCACAAGACCAAGCGCGCCTCCGACCTGACCACCCGCAGCCGCGCCCTGCAGGAGATCGCCGACGCGCTGGAGCTGGACTCCGTCCCGCTGCGCATCGAGTGCTACGACATCTCCCACCTCCAGGGCGAGGACGTGGTCGCCTCGATGGTCGTCTTCGAGGACGGCCTGGCCCGCAAGAGCGAGTACCGGCGCTTCCAGATCAAGGGCTTCGAGGGCCAGGACGACGTCCGCTCGATGCACGAGGTGATCGGCCGCCGCTTCCGCCGCTACCTCCAGGAGCGCGAGCAGACCGGCGAGTGGGCCGTCCCCGAGGAGGACCAGCCCGCCACCTCCGAGCTTGGCAGTGGCACCGCCGCCCGGGACGAGGAGGGCCGCCCCAAGCGCTTCGCCTACCCGCCGCAGCTGCTGGTGGTAGACGGTGGCCAGCCGCAGGTCGCCGCGGCCAAGCGGGCCCTGGACGAGCTCGGCATCGACGACGTCGCGCTGTGCGGCCTGGCCAAGCGCCTGGAGGAGGTGTGGCTGCCGGGCGAGGACGACCCGGTCGTGCTGCCGCGCTCCAGCGAGGGCCTCTACCTGCTCCAGCGGGTCCGCGACGAGGCCCACCGCTTCGCGATCAGCTATCAGCGCAACAAGCGGTCCAAGCGACTCACCGCCGGGGAACTGGACTCCGTCCCGGGCCTCGGCGAGACTCGCCGCCAGGCGCTGCTCAAGCACTTCGGCTCGCTGAAGAAGCTCCGGGCGGCCACCGTCGACGAACTCTGCGCGGTACCCGGTATCGGACGCCGCACCGCGGAGACCGTTGCGGCAGCGTTGTCGTCCCGTACACCCGCCGCTCCCGCGGTCAACACCGCGACCGGCGAGATCATCGAGGACGGGGCCGACCAGGCCGCCGAGCCGGTGGCCGCAGCACCCCAGACCGCACCATCCCAGGAGACGCCATGACGGCCGACGCCGCCCGTCTGTCGGCGCGCCCCGACTCCGCCCGCCTGTCCGGGACGGGGAAGGGCGGCCGTGCCGTGCGCGTTCTCCCCAGCAGAAAGACCGAGAGCGGGGAACCGAAGTGACCGTGTCAGACGTGGCCGAGAACGCGCCGGAGCTGGTGATCATCTCCGGCATGTCCGGAGCCGGCCGCTCCACCGCCGCGAAGTGCCTGGAGGACCTCGGCTGGTTCGTGGTGGACAACCTCCCGCCGGCCCTGATCCCCACCATGGTCGACCTGGGCGCCCGCTCCCAGGGCAACGTCGCCCGGATCGGCGTGGTCGTGGACGTCCGCGGCCGCCAGTTCTTCGACGACCTGCTCACCTCGCTGGACGAGCTGGAGAAGCGCGGCGTCCGCCTCCGGGTGGTCTTCCTCGACTCCTCCGACGAGGCCCTGGTGCGCCGCTTCGAGAGCGTGCGCCGCCCGCACCCGCTGCAGGCCGACGGCCGGATCGTGGACGGCATCGCCCGGGAACGCGACCTGCTGCGCGACCTGCGCGGCGAGGCCGACCTGGTGATCGACACCTCCAACCTCAACGTGCACCAGCTGCGCGCCAAGCTGGACGCCCAGTTCGCCGACCACGACGAGCCCGAGCTGCGCGCCACCGTGATGTCCTTCGGTTTCAAGTACGGCCTGCCGGTCGACGCCGACCTCGTGGTGGACTGCCGCTTCCTGCCCAACCCGCACTGGGTGCCCGAGCTTCGGGCCCGTACCGGCACCGACGCGGACGTCGCCGACTACGTGTTCCAGCAGCCCGGTGCCAACGAGTTCCTGAACGGTTACGCCGAGCTGCTCCGGATCGTTACCGAGGGCTACCGGCGGGAGGGGAAGCGCTACATGACGCTTGCCGTAGGCTGCACCGGTGGCAAGCACCGCAGCGTCGCCATGTCCGAGCGTCTGACCAAGCGTCTCATCGCCGACGGAGTCGAGACGGTGCTCGTCCACCGTGACATGGGACGGGAGTAACCGCCGCCTTCCCTGCCGGCCCCCCGGCGGAGCCGGTGGCGGGGCCGAGGAACGCGAGGTGAGTGTGGCGGGATACGTGCCCGGGCGACAGCCGCAGAGCAGGGCCGGCGAACGGGCGGGCAGCCCGACGCCGGGCCGTCCGCGCAGCAGTCCCGCCCGGGCCAACCCGGCTCCCCGGATCACCGCGCTCGGCGGCGGCCAGGGCCTGTCCGCCTCGCTGTCCGCGTTGCGCCGGCTCACCAGCGACCTCACCGCCGTGGTCACCGTCGCCGACGACGGCGGCTCCAGCGGCCGGCTGCGCGAGGAACTGGGCGTGCTGCCGCCGGGAGACCTGCGCAAGGCGCTGGCCGCGCTGTGCGGGGACGACGACTGGGGCCGCACCTGGTCCGAAGTGATCCAGCAGCGTTTCACCGGCAACGGTGAGCTGGGCGGGCACGCGGTCGGCAACCTCCTGATCGTCGCGCTCTGGGAGAAGCTCGGCGACCCGGTGGCGGCGCTGGACTGGGTCGGCCGGCTGCTGAACGTCCAGGGCCGGGTGCTGCCGATGTCGGCGGTGCCGCTGGACATCGAGGCGAGCGTGCGCGGCCACGACCCGGCCCGCCCGGCCGAGGTCACGGCCGTGCGCGGCCAGGCCAGCGTGGCGGTCACCCCCGGCACCGTGCAGTCGATCCGGCTGCTGCCGGACGAGCCGCCGGCCGTCCCGGAGGCGGTCACGGCGGTCCGGGAGGCGGACTGGGTGGTGCTCGGCCCCGGCTCCTGGTTCACCAGCGTGCTGCCGCACCTGCTGGTGCCCGAGCTGGCCAAGGCACTGACCGAGACCCGCGCCCGCCGTCTGCTCACCCTCAACCTGGCCCCGCAGCCCGGGGAGACCGAGGGCTTCACCCCACAGCGTCACCTGGAGGTCATCGCCGACCACGCTCCGCAGCTCGCCGTGGATGCGATCCTGGTGGACGAGCGTGCCGTCACGGGTGGCGCCTTCGGCCAGGCGGACCTGGCCGGTCTGGAGAAGGCCGCCGAACGGATGGGTGCCGCTCTGGTGCTCGGCACGGTGGCCCGCACCGACGGCACCCCGCGACACGACCCGGAGCTGTTGGCGGCCGCGTACGACCGGATTTTCCGGACACATGGAAGGATCGGGCCATGGCGATGACTCCAGCGGTGAAGGACGAGATCAGCCGGCTCCCGGTCACCCGGGCCTGCTGTCGCAAGGCGGAGGTGTCGGCGATCCTGCGGTTCGCGGGCGGACTGCACATCGTGAGCGGCCGCATCGTGATCGAGGCGGAGCTCGACACCGGGGCGGCGGCGCGCCGGCTGCGCAAGGACCTCCTGGAGATCTTCGGGCACTCCTCCGACCTCGTGGTCATGGCCCCGGGCGGACTGCGGCGCGGCAGCCGCTTCGTCGTCCGGGTGGTCAAGGACGGCGAGCTGCTCGCGCGCCAGACCGGCCTCGTGGACGGGCGCGGGCGCCCGATCCGGGGTCTGCCCCCGGCGGTCGTCTCCGGTGCCACCTGCGATGCCGAGGCGGCCTGGCGCGGAGCCTTCCTGGCGCACGGCTCGCTCACCGAGCCGGGCCGCTCCTCCTCGCTGGAGATCACCTGCCCCGGCTCCGAGGCCGCCCTCGCCCTGGTCGGCGCGGCGCGCAGGCTCGGCATCCCGGCCAAGGCCCGCGAGGTGCGCGGCGTGGACCGGGTGGTGATCCGCGACGGCGACGCGATCGGCGCGCTGCTGACTCGCCTCGGCGCGCACGAGTCGGTGCTCGCCTGGGAGGAGCGCCGGATGCGGCGCGAGGTCCGGGCCACCGCCAACCGCCTGGCCAACTTCGACGACGCCAACCTGCGCCGCTCGGCCCGCGCCGCGGTCGCGGCCGGCGCCCGGGTGCAGCGCGCGCTGGAGATCCTCGGCGAGGAGGTGCCCGAGCACCTGGCCGCGGCCGGCCAGCTGCGGATGCAGCACAAGCAGGCCTCGCTGGAGGAGCTGGGCGCGCTCGCCGACCCGCCGTTGACCAAGGACGCGGTGGCCGGCCGGATCCGCCGACTGCTGGCGATGGCCGACAAGCGCGCCGCCGAGCTCGGCCTGCCGAGCACCGAGGCCAATCTGACCGACGAGATGGCGCTCAACTGACGATCACGCTCCGTGAGCGCTCCCGCCCCTTCGACTCGGAGGCGAGTGGGCGAATCACAGCGGCCGGTGTCCGGATGACGGACACCGGCCGCGGTCGTTTCCGGGCCGGCCCGGAAGTCCGAAATTGGTAGAGACCACTGGCCTGGGATCAACTGCCCGCCGGGCCATGGTCGGACGGCCTGAAATCGGGTTTACGGTGCGCCACGCCAAGTCTCACGAGGTGGCGCGATGTGCCCTCCCAGCGCTGGGAGGGGTAGGGTCATAGGCGGTCGGGGACTTCCCAAATCTCATCCCCGTCGGCTTCACGCCGGCGTACCTAACGAGGAGATCGGTTCGTGACGATCCGGGTAGGCATCAACGGCTTCGGCCGCATCGGCCGCAACTTCTTCCGCGCGGTCAAGGCCCAGGGCGCTGACATCGAGATCGTCGGTGTCAACGACCTCACCGACACGAAGACCCTGGCTCACCTGCTCAAGTACGACACCACCCTGGGCACCTTCCCCGGCGCGGTCTCGCACACCGAGGACAGCATCACCGTCGACGGCCACACCTTCAAGGTGACCGCCGAGCGTGACCCCGCCAACCTGCCGTGGGCCGAGCTGGGCGCCGACATCGTCGTCGAGTCCACCGGCATCTTCACCAAGGCCGAGGCCGCGAAGAAGCACCTCGCCGCCGGCGCGAAGAAGGTCATCATCTCGGCGCCCGCCACCGACGAGGACGTCACCATCGTCCTGGGTGTGAACGACGACAAGTACGACGCCGCCAAGCACGACATCATCTCCAACGCCTCCTGCACCACCAACTGCGTGGCGCCGATGGCCAAGGTGCTGAACGAGAACTTCGGCATCGTCAAGGGTCTGATGACCACCGTCCACGCGTTCACCAACGACCAGGTGACCCTGGACTTCCCGCACAAGGACCTGCGCCGCGCCCGCGCCGCGTCGCAGAACATCATCCCGACCTCGACCGGTGCCGCCAAGGCGACCGCCCTGGTCCTGCCGGAGCTGAAGGGCAAGCTGGACGGCACCTCGCTGCGCGTCCCGGTCCCGACCGGCTCCATCACGGACCTGGTCGTCACCCTGGAGCGTGAGGTCACCAAGGACGAGGTCAACGCGGCCTTCCAGAAGGCCGCGCAGGAGGGCCCGCTCAAGGGCATCCTGGCCTACACCGAGGACCCGATCGTCTCCTCGGACATCGTCAACGACCCGGCCTCCTGCATCTTCGACTCCAGCCTGACCATGGTCCAGGGCAACCAGGTCAAGGTGCTCGGCTGGTACGACAACGAGTGGGGTTACTCGAACCGCGTCGTCGACCTGGTCGCCCTCGTCGGTGGACAGCTCTGACGCAGTGGGAGCTGACGTGATGTAGGGGCGAGGGCCCGGACGGCGAAACGGAGCCGACCGGGCCCTCGCTCTGCGTACAAGGACTTCTCAGGCGGCCCCTGCGCCGTGCCGCCTCTGCGCATCAACCATCTCCCCGGGAGACCGAAGAACCAGTGAAGACCATCGAAGACCTGGACGTCGCCGGCAAGCGCGTCTTCGTGCGCGCCGACCTGAACGTCCCGCTGGACGGCGAGACCATCACCGACGACGGCCGGATCCGCGCCGTCGCGCCGACCATCGCCAAGCTCCTTGAGCGCGGTGCCAAGGTCGTCGTCGCCTCCCACCTCGGCCGCCCCAAGGGCGAGCCGGACCCGAAGTTCTCGCTCGCCCCGGCGGCCAAGCGTCTCGGCGAGATCCTCGGCAAGAGCGTCGCGTTCGCCACCGACACCGTGGGCGAGAGCGCCGCGGCCACCGTGGCCGCGCTGGCCGACGGCGAGGTCGCGCTGCTGGAGAACCTGCGCTTCAACGCCGGTGAGACCAGCAAGGACGACGCCGAGCGCAAGGCCTTCGCCGAGCAGCTGGCCGTCCTGGCCGACCTGTACGTGGGTGACGGCTTCGGCGCCGTGCACCGCAAGCACGCCTCGGTCTACGACCTGCCCAAGCTCCTGCCGCACGCGGCCGGCGACCTGATCGCCACCGAGGTCGGTGTGCTGAAGAAGCTCACCGAGGACGTCGCGCGCCCCTACGTGGTCGTGCTCGGCGGGGCCAAGGTCTCGGACAAGCTCGGTGTGATCGACAACCTACTGAAGAAGGCCGACCGGATCCTGATCGGCGGCGGCATGGCGTACACCTTCCTCGCGGCCAAGGGCCACGAGGTCGGCATCTCGCTGCTGCAGGCGGACCAGAAGCCGAAGTGCCTGGAGTACCTGGCCGAGGCCGAGAAGCGCGGCGTCGAGTTCGTCCTGCCCGTGGACGTCCTGGTCTCCGCCGAGTTCCCGGACCTCAAGGGCAAGACCCCGGCCAACCCGGACACCGTCGCCGCGGACGCGATCCCGGCCGACAAGGAGGGCCTGGACATCGGCCCGAAGACCCGCGAGCTGTACGCGGCGAAGCTGGCCGACGCCGGCACCGTGTTCTGGAACGGCCCGATGGGCGTCTTCGAGCACCCGGACTACGCGAACGGCACCAAGGCCGTCGCGCAGGCCCTGATCGACAGCAGCGCGTTCACCGTGGTCGGCGGCGGCGACTCCGCCGCGGCCGTCCGCACCCTGGGCTTCGACGAGAACGCGTTCGGACACATCTCGACCGGCGGCGGCGCGAGCCTTGAGTACCTGGAGGGCAAGACCCTCCCCGGTCTCGCCGCTCTGGAGGACTGAAACCACATGACCGACCGTCTCCCGCTGATGGCGGGCAACTGGAAGATGAACCTCAACCACCTTGAGGCCATCCAGCACACCCAGAAGCTGGCGTTCGCGCTGGCCGACAAGGACTACGAGGCCGTCGAGGTCGCCGTCCTGGTGCCGTTCACCGACCTGCGCTCGGTGCAGACCCTGGTCTTCGGCGACAAGCTGAAGATCAAGTACGGCTCGCAGGACATCTCGCAGCACGACGGCGGCGCCTACACCGGCGAGGTCTCCGGCCCGATGCTGGCCAAGCTCCAGTGCACCTACGCGGTGATCGGCCACTCGGAGCGCCGCCAGTACCACGGCGAGAACGAGGAGATCGTCAACGCCAAGGTGAAGGCCGCCTACCGGGCCGGGGTCACCCCGATCCTGTGCATCGGCGAGCCGCTGGACATCCGCAAGGCCGGCACCCACGTCGAGTACACCCTGGCCCAGCTGGACGGCGCGCTGGAGGGCATTCCGGCCCACCAGGCCGAGTCCATCGTGGTCGCGTACGAGCCGGTCTGGGCGATCGGCACCGGCGAGGTGGCCACTCCGGAGGACGCGCAGGAGGTCTGTGCCGCCATCCGCAAGCGGATCGCCGAGCTGTACGACGCCGAGCTGGCCGACAAGGTCCGCGTGCTGTACGGCGGTTCGGTGAAGTCGTCGAGCGCGGCCGGTCTGATGGCCAAGCCCGACATCGACGGCGGCCTGATCGGCGGTGCCTCGCTGGACGCCGACGAGTTCGTCAAGATCGTGCGCTACCGTGAGCAGGCAGTAGGCTAACGCCGCCGCAGCAACGTAGGCTTTGGGGCCGGACCGCCGTACGCGGCCCGGCCCCTTCGCCGAAGATACGAGAGAGTTGGTCCCGTCGTGGTTCTCGGGTTCTCGATTGCCCTGATCATCTTCAGTCTGTTGATGGTCCTGCTGGTGCTGCTGCACAAGGGGAAGGGCGGCGGCCTGTCGGACATGTTCGGCGGTGGCGCGATGTCGACCGGCGGCGGTTCGGCGGTGGCCGAGCGCAACCTGGACCGCATCACCATCGTGGTCGGCCTCGGGTGGTTCGCCTGCATCATCGTGCTGGGCCTGGTCCTCAAGTACCAGAGCTGACACAACCCTGACGCCCCGTCGCCCGAGCGCCTATCCTGGGAAGGTCGGGGCGGAGGCGATGGTGGCGGATGCTTAAGTCCTGCTTACACTAGGACGACTTTCGCCACCGACGCGCACCGCGGCGGGGCGGCGCACCAGCACGCAGGGAGTCAGACCGTGGCAAGTGGCAACGCCATCCGTGGCAGCAGGGTCGGGGCCGGCCCGATGGGGGAGGCGGAGCGCGGCGAGTCCGCCCCGCGCAGCCGGATCTCCTTCTGGTGCGCCAACAAGCACGAGACCCGGCCCAGCTTCGCCGCCGAGGCCGTCATCCCGGACACCTGGGACTGCCCGCGCTGCGGCTTCCCGGCCGGGCAGGACGAGCACAACCCGCCGGCGCCCTCGCGCAACGAGCCGTACAAGACCCACCTCGCCTACGTCCGTGAGCGGCGCACCGACGCCGACGGCGAGGCGATCCTCGCCGAGGCGCTGGCCAAGCTGCGCGGCGAGATCTGACCCGCGGGAGCGAGCCGAAGGGGCGCGCCGGTGCCGAAAGGGAGAAGCGACCAGCGAGGTACGAGCGCCGGAGCGCCGACCGTCGGCATCGGGTCGGAAGCGCCCCGGAGGCGAGCCGAGCGCCAGACAGGCAGAAAGGGCGCCACCGTCGAGTGACGGTGGCGCCCTTCGGCGTTCGCGGCTGCTACGCCGAGGCCGGCGGGTACAGCTGCGGCGGGATCCGCTCCGCGGCGGCGCGGTCCAGCAGCCACAGGGTGCGGCTGCGGCCGCGCGCTCCGGAGGCGGGCGCCTGGAGCTCGCCGGGGCCGGACAGGGCCAGCGCGACCGCGCCCGCCTTGTCCTCACCGGCGGCCAGCAGCCAGACCTCGCGGGCCGCCCGGATCGCCGGGAGGGTGAGCGAGATCCGGGTCGGCGGGGGCTTGGGGGCCCCGCGCACGCCGACCACGGTCAGCTCGGTCTCCCGCACACCCGGGTGTTCCGGGAAGAGCGAGGCGACGTGGGTGTCCGGGCCGACGCCGAGCAGCAGCACGTCGAAGGCCGGGACGCCGAGCCGGTCGCCCGGCCCGGCGGCCTTCGCCAGCTCCTCCGCGTAGCGTGCGGCGGCCGACTCCACGTCCGAGCCGTCCACCCCGTCCGAGGCGGGCATCTCGTGCACCCGCGCCGGGTCGAGCGGGACGGCGTCCAGCAGCTCGGCGCGGGCCTGGACGGCGTTGCGGTCCGGGTCGGCGGCGGACACGAAGCGCTCGTCGCCCCACCACAGGTCCAGCCGGCCCCAGTCGACCGCGTCGCGCGCCGGGGAGGCGGCGATCGCGGCCAGCAGGGCGTTGCCGTTGCGACCGCCGGTGAGTACCACCGAGGCGGTGCCGCGGGCGGCCTGGGCGTCCACGATCCGGGTGATCAGCCGGGCCGCGGCCGCCTGGGCCATCAGCTCCTTGTCCCGGTGGACGACCAGCTGCGGGGGCGTGGCGGTCATGCGCTCCCCTTGGCGGCGCGCTTGCCCGGGGCCTTCTTCACGGCATTCTCCGCACCGTCGGCGGTCACCCGGGAGGGGTTGGCCACTGCGGCGTCGGTGACGGCCCGGGCGGCCTGCTCGGCCGCCGCCTGCTCGGCGCCCGCCGGCTCGCGCAGCCGCTCGACGGGCGTTCGCACGGCCGTCGCGTAGATGTCGTCCGGGTCCAGCCGGCGCAGCTCCTCGGCGATCAGCTCCGAGGTCTCGCGCCGCTTGAGCGCCACCTGGCGGTCCGGCGAGCCGGGCATGGAGAGCGTGCCCATCAGGCCGTCCGGGCGGTCCAGGGTGATGTCCCCGTCCTTGGTGCGCAGGTGCACCGCGGTGATGCCCGGGCCGCCGGTGACGACCCGCTCGACCGGCACGTGCAGCCGGTTGGTCAGCCAGAGACCGAGCAGCTCGACGCTGGGGTTGTAGGACTCGCCCTCGACCGCCGCAGAGGTGATCCGGGACGGCCGCTGGTCCAGCGCGGCGGCCAGCATCGAGCGCCAGCCGGTGATCCGGGTCCAGGCCAGGTCGGTGTCGCCCGGGGTGTAGCTCTCGGCCCGCTGGGCGAGCTGGCCGACCGGGGACTCGGCGGTGACCGCGTCGGTGATCCGGCGCTGGGCGAGCGAGCCCAGCGGGTCCTGCGCCGGGTGCAGCGGCGCGTTGTCCGGCCACCAGACGACGGTCGGGGCGTCCGGCAGCAGCAGCGGCAGGACCACCGACTGGGCGTGCGCGACGAGTTCGCCGTGCATGCGCAGGATGACCGTCTCGCCGGAGCCGGCGTCCGAGCCGACCAGGATCTCGGCGTCCAGGCGGGTCTCGGCGCGCGCCCGGGGCGAGCGCCCGGCGCGCTTGATCACCGCGAGGGTGCGCATCGGGTGCTCGCGGGAGGCGTCGTAGGCGGCCTTGAGGGCGTCGTAGGCGCTGCCCTCGTCGGTCACGATCACCAGGGTGAGCACCATGCCGGCGGCGGTGGAGCCGCTGGTCCGGCGCGCCGCCATGAGCGCGGCGTTGATCTTGCTGGACGTCGTGTTGGTGAGGTCGATCTTCATGGCCGGCGCCAGCTCCTGCCGTCTCGTGCGAGCATCTCGTCCGCCTCGGCGGGGCCCCAGGTCCCCGCCGCGTACTGGGCGGGCTTGCCGTGGGTGTCCCAGTACCTCTCGATCGGGTCGAGGATCTGCCAGGAGAGCTCGACCTCCTGGTGGCGCGGGAACAGGTTCGACTCGCCGAGCAGTACGTCGAGGATGAGCCGCTCGTACGCCTCCGGGCTGGACTCGGTGAAGGACTCGCCGTAGGCGAAGTCCATCGTCACGTCCCGGACCTCGAAGGAGGTGCCCGGCACCTTGGAGCCGAACCGCACCGTCACGCCCTCGTCCGGCTGGACCCGGATGACCAGGGCGTTCTGCCCCAGCTCCTCGGTCGCGTAGGAGTCGAACGGCAGGTACGGGGCGCGCTGGAAGACCACCGCGATCTCGGTGACCCGGCGGCCCAGCCGCTTGCCGGTGCGCAGGTAGAACGGGACGCCCGCCCAGCGGCGGTTGTTGATCTCCAGCTTGATGGCCGCGTAGGTGTCGGTCTTGGAGTCGGGGTTGATGCCGTCCTCGTCCAGGTAGCCGACGACCTCCTCGCCGCCCTGCCAGCCGGGGGCGTACTGGGCGCGCACGGTGTGCTTGCCGAGGTCGGCCGGGAGCCGGACGGCGCTGAGCACCTTGAGCTTCTCGGCCACCAGCGCCTTCGGGTGGAAGGACGCCGGCTCCTCGATGGCGGTGAGCGCCATCAGCTGCAGCAGGTGGTTCTGGATGACGTCACGGGCGGCGCCGATGCCGTCGTAGTAGCCGGCCCGGCCGCCGATGCCGATGTCCTCGGCCATGGTGATCTGCACGTGGTCGACGTACGACCGGTTCCAGATCGGCTCGAACATCTGGTTGGCGAAGCGCAGCGCCAGGATGTTCTGGACCGTCTCCTTGCCCAGGTAGTGGTCGATCCGGAAGACCTCGTCCCGGGGGAAGACCTCGTGGACGACCTTGTTGAGTTCCTGGGCGCTCTCCAGGTCGTGGCCGAAGGGCTTCTCGATGACGGCTCGGCGCCAGGAGCCCTGCGGCGGGTCGGCCAGGCCGTGCTTCTTGAGCTGCTGGACGACGGTGGGGAAGAACTTCGGCGGGACGGACAGGTAGAAGGCGAAGTTGCCGCCGGTGCCCTGGGCCTTGTCCAGCTCCTCGATGGTCTGACGGAGCTTGTCGAAGGCGTCGTCGTCGTCGAAGGTGCCCTGGACGAAGCGCATGCCCTTGGCGAGTTGCTGCCAGACCTCCTCCCGGAACGGGGTCCGGGCGTGGTCCTTGACCGCGTCGTGGACCTCCTTGGCGAAGTCCTCGTCCTCCCACTCGCGGCGGGCGAAGCCGACCAGGGAGAAGCCCGGCGGCAGCAGACCGCGGTTGGCCAGGTCGTAGATGGCCGGCATCAGCTTCTTGCGGGACAGGTCGCCGGTGACCCCGAAGATGACCAGGCCGGACGGCCCCGCGATGCGCGGGAGCCGCCGGTCGGAGGGGTCACGAAGCGGGTTGACGGGGGCGGGCGGGAGGTCGTCCGCGTCCGATTCCGGAGTCAACTCAGGGAAATCAGTGCTCACTTGATGGGCTCCGCTTTCGTGCGCTGGCTGTGAGCAGGGGTCACTTCTGGTCGGCGAAGGACGCGAGCGAGGCGGTGACGGTGTCGAGCAGTTCCTTCCAGGACTGCTCGAACTTCTCCACGCCCTCGTCCTCCAGGACCTGGACCACGTCGTCGTAGTCCACGCCGGCGGCCGCGATGGCGTCCAGGACGGCCTTGGCGTCGGCGTAGTTCGGGACGATGGTGTTGCCGGTGACGACGCCGTGGTCGCCGGTGGCGTCCAGGGTGGCCTCGGGCATCGTGTTCACGGTGCCGGGGGCGACCAGCTCGGTGACGTACAGGGTGTCCGGCAGGGCCGGGTCCTTGACGCCGGTGGAGGCCCAGAGCGGGCGCTGCGGCTTGGCACCGGCGGCCTCCAAGGCCTTCCAGCGGGCGCTGCCGTCGGTCTTGCCGTCGACCGAGCCGAAGACCTCCTCGTACGCCTGGTAGGCGAGGCGGGCGTTGGCCAGGGCGGCCTTGGAGCGCAGGTTCCTGGCGTCGCCGCCGATCTTGTCCAGGCGCTTGTCGATCTCGGTGTCCACGCGGGACACGAAGAAGGACGCGACCGACTCGATCTGGGAGAGGTCCAGGCCCTTGGCCTTGGCGGCCTCCAGGCCGGTCAGGTAGGCGTTCATGACGGCCTTGTAGCGGTCCAGGGAGAAGATCAGCGTGACGTTGACGCTGATGCCCAGACCGATGACCTCGCTGATGGCGGGCAGGCCGGCCTTGGTGGCGGGGATCTTGATGAAGACGTTCGGGCGGTCGACCAGCCACCACAGCTGCTTGGCCTCGGCCACGGTGGGGGCGGTCTCGTGCGCCAGGCGCGGGTCGACCTCGATGGAGACCCGGCCGTCGCGGCCGTTGGAGGCGTCGTAGACCGGGCGCAGCACGTCGGCGGCGTCGCGCACGTCCGAGGTGGTGATCATGCGGATCGCCTCGTCGGTGGTGACCTTGCGGACCGCGAGGTCGCGCAGCTGGCCGTCGTACGAGGTGTCGCCGCTGCCGGCGATGGCCTTCTGGAAGATGGTCGGGTTGGTGGTGACGCCCACCACGTGCTTGTTCTGCACCAGCTCGGCCAGGTTGCCGGAGTTCAGCCGCTTGCGGCTGAGGTCGTCCAGCCAGATCGCAACGCCTTCGTCGCTGAGGCGCTTCAGTGCGTCAGTCATGGTGCTTCAGTCCTTCGTCTTCTTCTGCTTCGTGGGGTAGTCAGAGGGGCCGGGCCGTCGACGTGCGGGTCTCGGGCCCGGCTGCTGTTCCGCACTCGCTGCCAGGCGCTCGTGCGGGTGAGCGCGCTAGCGGTTGACGGCTTCGAGGGAGCGCAGGGCGTTGTGGGCCTCGGCCACCACGCGCTCGGCGGTCAGGCCGAACTCCTCGAACAGCACCTTGTAGTCGGCGGAGGCACCGAAGTGCTCCAGCGAGACGATCCGGCCGTGGTCGCCGACCAGCTCGCGCCAGCCCTGGGCGATGCCGGCCTCGACCGAGACGCGGGCCTTGACGGACGGCGGCAGCACGCTGTCACGGTAGGCCTGGTCCTGCTCCTGGAACCACTCGAAGGACGGGACCGAGACCACGC
This sequence comes from Kitasatospora sp. NPDC001159, assembly GCF_053598235.1. Lineage (NCBI taxonomy): Bacteria > Bacillati > Actinomycetota > Actinomycetes > Kitasatosporales > Streptomycetaceae > Kitasatospora > Kitasatospora sp. NPDC001159. The sequence continues at coordinate 3,366 of NZ_JBSFJV010000006.1, read as the reverse complement.
GGGTGGCGATGCCCTCGGCCTCCAGGACCTCGCGGGCCTGGACGGCCAGCTGGACCTCGGAGCCGGTGCCCAGCAGGATCACCTGCGGGTCGCCGTTGGAGGCCTCGGCCAGGATGTAGCCGCCCTTCGCGGTGCCCTCGGCGGAGGCGTAGACCTCGCGGTCGAAGGTCGGGACGTTCTGGCGGGTGAGCGCCAGGCCGACCGGGCCGGGGTGGGTGGTCTGGCGCTCGATGACGGTGCGCCAGGCGACGGCGGTCTCGTTGGCGTCGGCCGGGCGGACCATGGCCAGGCCCGGGATGGCGCGCAGCGAGGCCATGTGCTCGACCGGCTGGTGGGTCGGGCCGTCCTCGCCGAGACCGATCGAGTCGTGCGTCCAGACGTAGGTGACCGGCAGCTTCATCAGCGCGGCCAGGCGGACGGCCGGGCGCATGTAGTCGGCGAAGACCAGGAAGGTGCCGCCGTAGACGCGGGTCTTGCCGTGCAGCGCGATGCCGTTCATGGTCGAGCCCATGGCGTGCTCGCGGATGCCGAAGTGGATCGTCCGGCCGTACGGGCTGGCGGACTTCAGCGGGTTGCCCTCGGGGAGGAACGAGCTGTCCTCGTCGATGGTGGTGAGGTTGGACTCCGCGAGGTCGGCCGAACCGCCCCACAGCTCCGGGATCACCGCGCCGAGCGCCTTGAGGGTCTCGCCGGAGGCCTTGCGGGTGGCGACGTCCTTGCCGGCCGGGAAGGAGGGGACGGCCTTCTTCCAGCCCTCGGGCAGCTCGCCGGCCTGGATGCGGTCGAACTCGGCGCCGCGCTGCGGGTTGGCGGCGCGCCAGGCGTCGAAGGACTGCTGCCACTGGTCGCGGGCGGCCTTGCCGCGCTTGATGACCAGGCGGGCGTGCTCGATGACCTGGTCGCTGACCTCGAAGGTCTTCTCCGGGTCGAAGCCCAGGACCTTCTTGGTGGCGGCGATCTCCTCGGCGCCGAGCGCGGAGCCGTGCGCCTTGGCGGTGTCCTGGGCGTTCGGGGCCGGCCAGGCGATGATGGTGCGCATCGCGATGATCGACGGGCGGGAGGTCTCGGCCTTGGCGGCGGCCAGCGCCCCGGCGAGGGCCTCGACGTCGATGTCGCCGTTGGCCTTCGGGGTCACCCGCTGCACGTGCCAGCCGTAGGCCTCGTAGCGCTTGAGGACGTCCTCGGAGAAGGCGGTCTCGGTGTCGCCCTCGATCGAGATGTGGTTGTCGTCGTACAGAGCGACCAGGTTGCCCAGCTTCTGGTGGCCGGCCAGCGAGGAGGCCTCGGCGGAGATGCCCTCCTCCAGGTCGCCGTCGGAGACGATGGCCCAGATGGTGTGGTCGAAGGGGGACTCGCCGGCCGGGGCCTCCGGGTCGAACAGGCCGCGCTCGTAGCGGGCGGCCATCGCCATGCCGACCGCGTTGGCGATGCCCTGGCCGAGCGGGCCGGTGGTGGTCTCGACGCCGGCGGTGTGGCCGTGCTCGGGGTGGCCGGGGGTGCGGCTGCCGCCCACGCGGAAGGCCTTGAGGTCGTCCAGCTCCAGGCCGTAACCCGAGAGGTACAGCTGGGTGTAGAGGGTCAGGCTGGTGTGCCCGGGGGAGAGGACGAAGCGGTCGCGGCCGGCCCAGGCCGGGTCGGTCGGGTCGTGGCGCAGGAAGCGCTGGAAGATCAGGTACGCCGCGGGGGCCAGCGACATGGCCGTCCCGGGGTGTCCGTTGCCGACCTTCTGGACAGCGTCCATGGCCAGGACGCGCGCCGTGTCAACCGTGCGCTCGTCCAGTTCCGTCCACTCGAATGCGTTCGTCGGCGCAGTGCTCACCCTGTCTCAGGGCTCCTTCCATTGTGAAGAGTGACCCCGTGAATGGGGACCGGGTCGGCCACGGCGCTGTGGTCCCGACTATGGGTGGTGCCGGTCACGGAGGGTAGATCCCGCTTCTGCGTGGGAGCCTACCGTCCGGCCCGGGGCTCACCCTCCGTGCCGAGACAACCGGGATTTCCGCATGGTGATTCCCACTAGGGCGTTCTGACCGATTTTGTCCCAGGCTCAACCGGTTTGCTGCCCCGCGTCGCCCAGGTCGTCGGCACGGGCCGCGAGGGCTCGCCGGAAGCGGTTCGTGGCTTCACCCAGTCGGCTCACTCCGAGGTGTGCCATCCGCCTCGCCGGGGGACCCCGGAGCCGGATGGGATATACGGAGCGTCTATGGTGGCGTGGTACGCGCAGAGCGGACGATTCGGGACCCTTCGTTCCTGTGGACGCCTGCGAGGATTCATCTTCAGTTGGGGTGTTAGTGACCGCCGTCGAAACCCGTCCCGCCGGGGTCACCGGGGCGACGCCTGCGCATCACCGGCCGATCGGGGCCCGTGTCGGCGCCTTCGTCGCACTGACCAAGCCTCGGATCATCGAGCTGCTGCTGATGAGCACCGTGCCGGTGATGTTCCTGGCCCAGCAGGGTGTGCCGAACATGCTGCTGGTGCTGAAGGTCGTGGTCGGCGGCTACCTCTCGGCGGGCGGCGCCAACGCCCTCAACATGTACATCGACCGGGACATCGACGCGCTGATGTCCCGTACCGAGCGGCGGCCGATCGTCACCGGGATGGTGTCGCCGCGTGAGGCGCTGGTGTTCGGCGTCGCGCTCGCGGTCATCTCCACCCTGCTGCTGGGCTTCGGTGTCAACTGGCTCTCCGCCGGGCTGGCGCTGGGCGCGCTGTTGTTCTACGTGTTCGTCTACACGCTGGGGCTCAAGCGGCGCACCTCGCAGAACATCGTCTGGGGCGGCATCGCCGGCTGCATGCCGGTGCTGATCGGCTGGTCCTCGGTCACCGACTCGGTGTCCTGGGCTGCGGTCGCGCTGTTCCTGGTGGTGTTCTTCTGGACCCCGCCGCACACCTGGGTGCTGTCGATGAAGGTGCGCGACGACTACCTGCGCGCGGGCGTGCCGATGCTGCCGGTGGTCAAGGGCAACGTCGCGGTGGGCAAGCAGGTCGTCGTCTACTCCTGGGTGATGGTGGCGACCTCGCTGGCGGTGTGGCCGCTGGGGAACATGAGCTGGCTGTACCCGGTGGCGGCGGTGGTGCTCGGCGCGGCGTGGCTGCGCGAGGCGCACGCGCTGTACGGGCGGGCCAAGGCCGGGATCGTGGGCGCCAAGCTGAAGGAGATGCGGCTGTTCCACTGGTCGATCACCTACCTGTCGCTGCTGTTCGTGGTCTGCGCGATCGACCCGTTCGTGAAGTGAGGCTGAAGCGCGAGAGAGCCCCGGTCCGGCGGACCGGGGAGACGCCGCCCTCGTCGGTGCCGAGGAAGTACCGGTCCCCGGTCTGCGGCGCCTCGAAGGAGGGCAGCAGCACGAGCTCGGTGCCCTGCGCGGT